>NZ_AFEJ02000007.1 GCF_000238775.2 Acaryochloris sp. CCMEE 5410
ATGAATGGCTTTAGCAACTTGCGTTGCTTGAGATAGGACAGATGCACTTCGTGAACTCTTTTTATTCATTAACTACCCAGTTGCTGACAGTCATTAAATCATTTGCAGCTTTCCCCTTTGAGTCATACTCAATTAGAGGTACCCGTTCTGCTGCCGCCCAAGCAAGAGATGCATCTTGGTGTATGATAAATCGCTTGATGCTTGGATATGCTTCTGCAAGCTGTTGATCAAGAGATTGATCCATAGAACGTCGAAGATCAATCCGACTTAGAATCAGTCCCAATCTTGAAGCGCCCTTACGGTTTTTCTTTTGTCGTACTTGTAAGTCTTGAATAACACGGCTAGCACCCATGACCGCTAGAGGATGTGCATCAGTACAGATTAAAGCAATTTTTGCTGCAACAAGTCCTAATCTCTCTAAGTACTCTACGCCAGGTGGACAGTCAAAGATGATTACATCGTATTGGAGTGACTCGATAGCATCAGCAAGATCCAATGGATCTAAACTTTGAATAGTATGTCCAGCTAAATTTGGTCCACCAGGAAGCACATAAAGGTTCTCCGACGCTTTGATCGGGATAGGTTTTTTACCTTGTAGGAGTTCAACTGTTCCAGGAGCTGTCGGATCAGTACCAAGCACATAACCAGCATTGGACTGCGGATCTAAATCAATGATAAGCACTTTATATTTTTGGGAGGCAAATATTGAGGCCAAACCACAAGCTGTGGTCGTCTTGCCAACCCCACCTTTCCTTCCAGCAATAGCAATAAGATGTCGTTTCATGGGCGAATAGTAGCATGAACAATCCAATTTTTTGAAGAACAATTACCGTTTCTTTCAGGATTTTGTAATGTCTCTGATCTCTCCAAAATCCTCATCACGGGGTTTACGGGGCAATGGAACGATAAACAACGCTAAGGCTGTAACGCTTGTGGGGCATGGCTTCTAGCCTCAGATTTTTCCTAATTCTTCATGCTAAAAACCGCTACAACCTTTACTGAGTATGGCGTTGAAGAAACTGAGATTTTGAACTTGCATTATAATAATCCCTGAAAGATATACGGGTAGGCATTTACAGGAATATCTTGCTGGTGTTGTGGGTATTTAGTTTATAGTCTGCTGGTCCAGAGTAGGCTAACTACTCCGGGGTAAACCAATTAAAAGAAGATTATGTCTATTTTGAATGCTTTGTCTTCTGAGTTGGACTATAAATTAAGCAACTTTTGTAAAGCCTGTTTAGCGACTTCTTCAGCCCTGCTTGAAGTCACCTTTTGATAGCGCAAAGTTGTCTGCAAATGTTGATGCCCCATCAAGGCCCTCAACTCCTCGATTCCCATTAAACCCACTCGTTCCGTGGCAAAGGTATGACGTAGATCATGGAGCCGTAGCCCCTCCAAGACCGGATCATGCTCAGTCAATTTTTTCCAGCTTTTATAGATGGTTGTGTAGCTCACACGGGTTATCAATCCTGATTGAGGTTGTTGTGCTGTAAATAAGGCTTGAGAACTGGGGTGTCGATAATATTGAATGTATTCCGCTAATACTTGTGCGGCATCATCGCTGTAGAAACACCATCGGCGTTTATTGCCCTTACCCACCACTTGAAACTTACAGTCTTGGAGATTGACATTGGCGAGATCCAAAGCCAGTAGTTCAGCAATCCTGGCCCCCGACCGATGAAGCAAACGGACCAATGCATGCAGGCGTCTATCTGGTTTAACCCTTTGATACAGCCGTTGCAATTGCTCAGGGGTGAGATATCGGACTAACTCGTCTGTTCCAGACTCTCCTTGTTGTGCGTCAGGTTTACGTTGCTTGAGATGAGCAATGGGATTCGATTTGATATGCCCTCGTTCCAAAGCAAAGTTCAGCAAGGATTGAAGAATCGCCTGGTGACGCCGATGCGTAGTGTAGGACAACTGCTGGAGACTGTTGAGGTAGTCTTCAAGCACCTCCCTTGTCAGTAATTCCAGTGGTAGGCTGCCATACTGCTGCAACAAAGGAAGAAGGGTTAACTCATAGGACTTGAGGGTGCTAGCCGCGTAGCCTGGACGGTTGAGAAATTCAGTCGCTACTGTCGCTAAGACCTTACTGGACATGGAGTATATTTATTTACTCTAGAGGTAGATAATAGTGTACTACTGTCTTGTTGTTTCACTGCATTGGTTTGATGTCGTCAGATTGGTCTGCTTGTCCTCCTCACCCCCAAGAATCCTTAAAGGATTATGTCTGTCGTCTTCGTCAACAGCAGAATTGGACTCAGGCCCAACTCGCTACAGCTGCAGGGGTACATCGCCAAACCATCGGCAAGATTGAAAAGGGACAAACTCAACGCCTCAATCAACGGGCGAGAAACGGCTTGGCGTTTGCTTTGAGCATTCCAGCAGAGTATCTGGATGCCCTCAGCCAAGGTAAACCTATAACCCCAGTCTCTTCTGTCAAATTCTGTCCCCAATGTTGGCGGCCAGGACAGACTCCAGACCCGATGTGGACAGATTTACGGAGTCATTTTTGTTTTGCCTGTGGGACTCGCCTCATCAACCAGTGCGCTCAGTGTCAGCAACCGATCTTGTCTTTACAATTCCGCTTCTGCCCCTATTGCGGTAAGGCTTATCAGAGCCAAGCGACCCGTTCGACCTAATGCCGGTCAATTTTCTCAATGAGTCGGAACGCACTCATCTCAGTCAGATTCCTGCAGACATCCTCGAGATCGATCTCAACAAATATTTCACTTTGACACCAGAAGATATCCAGCAGGTTAAACGGCAACGGCAGCCCCATAACCAATTGGGCTTCGCGATCCAGTTGTGTACGCTGCGGTTTTTAGGCTTTTGTCCTGATGATTTGCAACAGACCCCAGCTCAGGTTTTAGAGTTTGTGGCCCAGCAGCTCAACATTGCGGTCGAGCACCTGCAGCGGTATGGCAAGCGGGCGCAAACCCGCACTGCCCATTTACAGCAAGTGCAGCATTACTTGGGTTTTCGAACTCCCAAATCTAAGGACTTAAAGGCCCTGGGGAAATGGATGTTAGAGCGGGCATTGGAACATGATGAGCCCTTACTGCTGTTCCAACAAGCAGCGGAAAAACTATTGGCACAAAAGCTGGTGCGTCCCAGGATAACTACGATTGAGCGGATGGTAAGTACAGCTCGCAACCAAGCCATGAAGGTGACCTACCAGATGATGAAGCCATTGGTTAAGGCCTCAGGGCGAAAATTTCTCAACGATCTGCTCAAGCCGGAGGGGGAGGGTAAGGCGATCCGATTAAGCCGATTGCGATGGCCAGCCACCAGTAACTCAGCCGCTGAAATTTTGAGAGTCATTGAGAAGATCAACTTTCTGCGCAGCCACAACGTTCATCAATGGGATGTCACAGAGTTTAATCCGAATCGACTCAAATTCCTGGCTCGATTAGCTAAAAAGACTAGCATCAAATCATTCAAGCGAATCCCAATAGAACGGCGGTATCCGTTACTGATCGCTTTTTTGCAGCAACTGCTAATCGAGACTACGGATGAGGCCGTCGATCTATTTATTCGTTGTTTATCAGATGCTCATTCCAAAGCTCGACGAGAACTGCGAGACTTTCGCCAAAAAGAAGCGGTCGCGATCAATGAAAAGGTCATGCTCCTGCAGCAGTTAGGTGGAGTCATCTTAGACCCAGCAGTAGAAGATCCTGCCGTGCGTTCTGACATTTTTGAGTGTGTCTCGCCAGAGCAGCTGCAGGCTGCCCTGGCAGATTGTGAGCGAATAGTTCGGCCTGCCAAAGATGAATCCTATGATTACTTTGCCAATCGCTACAGCTATTTTCGTCAGTTTGCACCTGCGTTTCTGAGCACCTTTGAGTTTCACTCTCATCGCCAAGATGATCCGCTCCTCAAAGCCATCAATCACATCCGTGAATTAGATACTGGCGGCCAACGGCAGATTTCAGAAGACGCGCCTATGGAGTTTGTCACAGAGGCTTGGCAGGAATATATCTATGACGACCAGGGGCAGATAAAACGCCGCTACTATGAATTGTGTGTGCTCTGGGAACTCCGCCATGCGTTAAGCACCGGTGCGCTTTGGATTGAAGGGGCACGCCGCTACGCCAATCCAGAGAGTTACTTGATCCCAAAGGAAAAATGGGAGGAGATGCGCAGTGAGTTTTGCCAATTCACGCGTCTACCAGAAACAGGGGTAGAACGATTAGCCCAGTTAAGTGAGCAATTAGAAGCAGAGATGACAACATTTGTTGGTACCCTCCAACAAAACCCTGATATCCGCTTAGAAGAGGAACATCTTGTCATTTCTCCCCTGGATGCGGAGGAAGAATCTCCACGTCTTCAGCAATTGAAAGTCTTAGTTGAACAATGTATGCCACAGGTTGAGTTAACAGAACTGTTGATAGAAGTGGATGAATTGACTCACTTCAGTGATGCTTTAATCCATACCGGAGGGAATGCAAATCGCACAGAGAATACCAAGCTGCACCTCTATGCCTCTTTACTATCCCAGGCATGTAATTTAGGGCCAGCTGCAATGGCGAGAGGGGCCGATCTGTCCTATGACAGCTTGCTCTGGCATACCAACTGGTACCTAGATGAAACCAATTTACGCAATGCCAATACAATCTTGGTGAACTATCATCATCAATTGCCCTTGACCAAGGCTTGGGGAGGAGGAACCCTATCCTCTTCTGATGGACAGCGATTTCCAGTAGCGGTCAAAAATGCTAAAGCAGTGCCGCTACCCAAATATTTTGGTTATGGCCGAGGCGTTACGTTTTATACCTGGCTCTCAGATCAGTTCTCCCAATATGGAATTAAGGTGATTCCTTCCACCAAAAGAGATGCGACCTATCTACTTGATGGAATTCAGGATAATGAAACTGAGTTGACGATTTTGGAACATACTACTGACACCACGGGGTATTCGGAGGTCGTATTTTCCTTTTTTGATCTGTGTGGGTATCGCTTCTCACCTCGGATTCGCGATCTGGCTGACCAGACATTGTATCGCCTCAGTAATAAGTTTCCGGATCCGCTCCTCAAGCCACTCTTTCAGGGCCGGTGTCAGCAACAGTTCATCATCGATGACTGGGATGAGATGCTACGTACAGCAGCCTCACTCAAGTATGGATGGGTCAGTTCTTCGTTATTGATGAATAAGCTACAATCCTTGCCAGACCCCCATCATCTCTTGAGAGCATTTCATGAATACGGGCGGCTATTGAAGACTATTTTTATCCTGCAGTATCTCAATAGCAAGGATTATCGACGGCGGATTAACCGTCAGCTCAATAAGGGCGAGTCGGTGCATACTTTACGCCGATATTTTGTCATTGCTCAGCAAGGTGAATTACGAAAACGGCATCAAGAAGGATTAGAAAATCAAGCGAGCTGTTTGGCCTTAGTCACGAATGCTGTAGTGGTCTGGAATACGGTCTATCTAAATGCCGCACTAGAGTACATCGAACGGCAGGGCTATGTCATAACTGAGGAGGATAAAGCACATCTCTCACCGGCACGATGTGGACACATCAACCCCTATGGAAAATTCAGCTTTGATATCCCTAAAGTGCAGAGCTTGAAAGGGTTACGGCCACTGAATGCTATTAAAAAAGCAAACTCTCAAAACTTCTAGCCTATACTCAGTAAAGGTTATAGCGATTTCAATCCTGAAAAGCCAGTAAAAATTGGAGGCTGGAAGCCATGCTACACAAGCGTTACAGCCTTAACGTTGTTTTTCGTTCCATTGCCGATGCTGTTGGCGAATGTACTACGAGAGATTTTTTTGTATTATCAAAACCTGATTTCACTTTGCTATCTAAAGTACAAAAATAAGCACTGATAATTAGTTGAGTATCCAAACTAATCGTTATCAGAACTCTCAACACTATGTCACTTCAACCGCATGCTCCTGGTTTTATACCTGAAGAAACTATTCGTGTTGCACATGCTGCATTCCCTAAAGGCAATGTGTTCATGGCTTTAAGAGAAGAGATAGGAACCATCTACACCGATCAAGACTTCTCAGCTTATATCCAGCTCAAGGTCAACCTGCTATTAGTCCCTGGCGCTTAGCTCTAATCTGTGTCATGCAGTTTATGGAAGGACTGACTGATCGGAAGGCAGCAGATGCTGTCCGCAGTCGAATTGATTGGAAATATGCGCTAGGACTAGAATTAACCGATTCAGGATTGATTTCTCGGTGCTATGTGAATTCCGTCAGCGTCTTATCCAAAGTCATACGGAACAGCATCTACTCGATCTCTTGTTGCAACGATGCCAAGAGAAAGAATGGCTCAAAGCAGGTGGTAAGCAACGAACAGACGCCACCCATGTCATCGCTCATATTCGGATGCTGAATCGACTTGAAGGTATTGGAGAAACCTTGCGAGCGGTGCTGAACGAGATCGCTGGAATTGATCCTGATTGGTTGCAGCAATGGGTTCCACAAGATTGGTATGGCCGTTACGCATTACCAGTAGAAGAGTATCATCTGCCTAAGGGAATAGCAGCACGCCAAAACACGCTGAAATGATTGGCAGGGATGGGATGCAGTTGCTTGAAAAGCTTTGGGATGAAACTACTCCTATTCATCTGCGCCAGATTCAAACTGTTGAGATTATGCGTCTGACTTGGGTCCATCAATACTTCGTTGAACGCGGCAAAGTCCGGCTTCGCCCCGCGAAGGATTTACCTCCTGCAGGTCAGCGCTTCGATTCACCCTATGACCCTGAGGCTCACTATGCCAATAAGAGAACCACTACCTGGGTTGGTTACAAGGTACATTTAACAGAATCCTGTGACGAGAATCAGATGCATCTGATTACTAATGTCCTGACGACCCATGCTCATCTTGCTGATGTCGATCAGACTGAAAAAGTACACAAGGCACTGAAACTCAAAGACTTACTTCCAAGTGAACATATTGTCGACTCAGCCTATGTTGATAGTGAATTGCTTGTAACAAGCCAAAGTCGATATGAAGTGACATTAATTGGCCCCACACGACCCAACTCAAGTTGGCAAGCCAAACCCCTGAAGCATATGATTTAGACCAATTCAAGATCAATTGGAATACGCGACGAGTGACTTGTCCTCAAGGCAAAAAAGCCGAACTTGGAAAGGAGCAAAGATGCTTGGGGCAACCGAGTGATTGTTGTCAAGTTCTCCCGGACAGACTGTCGATTGTGTCAGCATCGTGGTTTATGTACTCGTTCCCCCACTGAAGCGAGGTCTCTGACCCTACGCACTAAAAAAGACATCAAGCATTGCAAGAGGTTCGAAAGCAACAAATACAGAAGAATGGCAACAGACTTATAACAAGCGAGCGGGATTGAAGGGACTATTTCGCAAGGAGTCAATGCCTTTGGAATGAGGCGATCTCGCTATTTAGGATTAGCTAAAACGCGCTTGCAGCATGTGCTCACAAGTACTGCGATCAATGTAAAACGCATTGTTTCATGGTTGCAGGGAACACCGCATGCTCAAACCCGGACATCGCGATTTGCAGCGTTAGCCACTCCCTAGAATTGACAAATTTTCAGGTTTTGATAATACAAAAAAATCTCTCGTAGTACATTCGCCAACAGCATCCATTGCCCCATAAACCCCAATACCTGAGACGCCTGAGGACGCACCTGATCGGCCATAGCAAGGAGTCCAATCAAGCGTTGATGTTCCCAGACCCTGATCACTGTTTTGCCTGTGGATTCAAGTTGATGGCTGTTCACCTGTAGTTGGGACTCTTCAGACGGGATTGTCCCCATAAATTGAGGTTTGCCAATCTGAATGGACGTTCCGGCAAGACGACCTGTAATACCTTGGCCTACTGTAGCCTGTACATGAGTAGCGGGTAGCAGCGATAAGCCTCGCCGCTTGGCCTCAGCCACAATCGCCTCAGCAATAGGATGCTCAGAATAAGCTTCTAGGGAGGCCGCCACTTGTAATAGATGGTTGGTCTCAATACCTGGGGCGGGAATCAGATCACTGATATGTAGGATACCCGTTGTTAAGGTGCCTGTTTTATCAAAGGCAACAGCCTGAACCTGACCCATGATCTCCAACTGAGCCCCATCTTTAAATAAAATTCCCTGCCGTGCTCCACGGGCAATGCCGGACAGGAGGGTGGGCATAATGGCCGCCATCAATGCACAGGGAGAAGCAACCACTAGAAAAATCAAGGCTCTATAAATCGTCGTTTCCCAATTCCAAGCCAGTAGAAACGGAGGAACAAGGGCCAGGAGCAATCCGATGCCAACAATGAAGCGGGCATACCCCCGCTCGAATTTTTCCAGAAATAATTGTGATTTCGGCTCCGAGGTTTTGGCTTGTTCTACTAAACGAATTACCCGCTGAATCAAGCTGCTCTCAGGGGGTTGGTGGAGTTCTACCGTGAGAACACCGCTGCCATTGAGAGTGCCCGCGAACACGTCGTCCCCGGCACTTTTCTCGATGGGTAGGGACTCACCCGTCAGAGAGGCTTGGTTGACTGTACTACTGCCCGTCTGTACAACTCCATCGGTGGGAATCCATTCACCGGGTTTGACCAGGATATGATCTCCTACCTGCAATTCCTGGGTTTTTACCAGATGGGGTTGACCTGAGTGCCATCGCCAAGCGGTATCTGGAGTAAGCTTCATCAGACTGCGAATATTGCGTTCGGTCCGATGGAGGGCAATATCCTCTAGTGCCCCACTGATCGCAAAAATCAAGATCAATATTGCCCCATCAACGAGGAGGTAATATTGTCGCTGCCAGAGACCCAGGGTAGCAGCCCCTAAGGCAGCCACAACCATTAACAGATCCACATCCAATTCCTGCTCCTGCCATAGGGTCATCAGCCCTGCAAAATGACCTGATCTTCGGCAGTTGTTTGACACCATAGTTCGGCCCCGATTTGACCATTAGCTTCGGCACCTAATTGACACTTGCCTCGGCACTGGATTGACCATTAGCTTCGGCACCCTAGAACAGCATGTTCGTCAGATAAGTCCCTTTTCAGAAGCGCTGCCTTACACTTCTGCTGATTCAGCAGACCAAGTGACAGAGGACAGCGATGGCCGTTAAACGTCAGGGACAACTAATACCTGCATATTCTCAGTAACTTCTCCACCCCTTGGGAGGGTAACTTCTCCGGTCGAATGGCAGTAACTTCTCCACCCCTGTGGAAGTTATCTTCGCCAGTCAAATGGCAATAAACTTCTCCACCCTTGTGGCAAAAACTTCGCCGGATAAGTGGCAGTTAACTTCTCCACCCCCCTAACCATCATTTCGACAGGTCATTATCCCTAGCCAGGCCACCCTCTAAACTTCTGTGCATTAGCCAGAGGAATGGAGATTGGCAATGGCCTATAAACGTCAAGGAGCAACCCTGTCGATGAGTAAATTTAGAGAAATTATCCGTTTACATGAACTTGGCCACAATAAATCGGAGATCGCTCGTAGCTGCTTCATCTCCCGTACCAGTGTCCGGGACTATCTGCGCCGTGCCCAGGGTCAATCACTCAGTTATGACCAGTTAAGCCAACTGAGTGATAGTGATATCCAGCATCTGCTGGGAAAAGGTCAACGTCAGTCCTCCCGTAAGAAACCTGCAATTGATTTCGAATATATACATCGAGAGATGCAACGCAAAGGGGTCACCCTGGGCCTGCTGTGGATGGAAGGTAAAGAGAGAGGAGACTGGAACTGTAGCTATAGTGGCTTTTGTCGTCGATACCGCCAGTGGAAAAAACAGCATTCGCTGTCCATGCGCCAGACCCACAAGGGAGCGGAAAAAATCTTTGTGGACTACTGCGGAATGACCGTTCCGGTGGTCCATCCCAAAACTGGTGAGGTGACTCAAGCTCAAGTATTTGTGGCCTGCTGTGGAGCGAGTAACTACACCTATGCAGAAGCGACCGAAAGCCAAATCATTAAGAACTGGCTCGGATCTCATCAACGGGCCTTGGCCTTCTTTGGTGGGGTGCCGGTCGCTATCGTTCCAGACAACCTCAAGTCAGGAGTCACAGATCCGTGCCGTTATGAGCCCGGTATCAATCGGAGTTATCAAGACTTTGCGGAACACTACAACGTGATCATCTTGCCCGCTCGCCCCAAATGCCCTCGGGACAAACCCAAAGTAGAGAATGCAGTGCAGCAAGTGGAACGTCATATTCTGGCTCCCTTGAGAGATCAGACCTTTACCAGTTTCAAGCAACTGAATGAAGCGATTGCAGCAGGGTTGGAGAAACTCAACCATCGGACCATGAAATCCTATGGTCTATCCCGTCGAGAATTATTTGAGCAAGTGGACCAACCAGAACTCAGACCCTTGCCCAGTCTCTCGTTTGAGTTTGGCGAATTTAAAACCGCGAAAGTGAGTTTTGATTACCACATTGAGGTGAGGCGTCACTATTACAGTGTCCCTTATGGCTATGTGGGTCAGTCGGTATCGGTCAAGATCACTGAATCCTTAGTACAGATTTTTCATGACCATCAGCGCATTGCGATACATGAACGTTCAAGCTTGCCGTTTCAGCATTCCACGCAAGAGGGGCATATGCCACCGGCGCACTTGGCCCACAAAAACCAATCGAGAGAGACCTTCATCACCTGGGCTCAGAATGTTGGACCGGCAACGAAGCAACAAGTGATAGAGATCTTTGAGAAGAAAGCCCATGATGAACAAGCATTTCGAGCCTTAAAAGGGGTGCAACATCTCAGAACAACCCATGGTGCTGAAAGGTTGGAAGCCGCCTGTAATCGGGCTAATGCTATGGGGATGGTGGGCCAACGCTATCTCAAGTCTATGCTCCAACACAAACTTGAATCCGACCCCTTACCGGATGAAACCCATAAGGTGATTCCTATTCACCATGCCAATGTCCGAGGGTCCGAATATTATCAAGCAACGTAGGGGGAGACAACGATGCAAGCAATGATTGAACAGCTACAACAAATGAAACTCACCGGCGTACTCGAAGCTTGGCGAGAACAGCAGGCGATGCCCACCTATCATGATCTGTCCTTCGATGAACGACTGGCCTTGATGGTAGAGCGCGAATACATCCGGCGTCAGAATCAACGGATGCAACGCCGACTGAGGCAAGCTCGACTGCCGGTGCACGCCACCTTAGATGCAGTAGATTTCGATGTCCCCAGAGGACTCCGTAAAATCCAGTTCCTTGAATTTGCTCAAGGTCATTGGCTCCAAGAAAATCTGTCATTGATCATCCTGGGACCGACGGGCGTTGGGAAGTCTTTCTTGGCGGCCGTATTGTCCCATCATTTGTGTAAGCAAGGTCATAGCGTCCGCTATATCAAAACCGCTGATCTGGTGCTGGAGTTGAAGTTGGCCAAAGGAGATGGGTCCTATCCCAAACTCCGCAAACAATTAGCTGCCTACGATCTACTGGTGCTGGATGAATGGCTTAGAGATCCTCTATCTGTCTTTGAGGCTAGAGAAGTGCTTGATATCCTAGACGAGCGGTTTCGCAAAGCCTCCTGTTTATTTGCCACGCAAATGCCCCTAGAACAATGGCACTCACAAATTCAAGATCCCACCCTCGCCGATGCCATCCTCGACCGGATTATCCATGATGCAATGAAGGTCTCGCTTCGAGGAGAATCCATGAGGAAATTGACCAGCAAACTGACCCAGAAGCCAGAAGGGGAACTGAGTAATGACCGTTCACATGAGGAGAATACAACGAGAGAGACAACCCCTAAATCGAACCCTAAAACGCAAAAGGAGAAGAAGGATGAAAAAAAGGAGGGACAGATGGATGAATAGATCGGATGAGATCACGATCTTCCATTCGTGATATGTATGAATTCAGAGCTGATTTTGTGCCTATGAATTGCAACCCGTAATTCCATATCTACCTGTCGAAAATGGTTAGCCAATATTTTTTTGGTTGGGGGTGGAGAAGTTAGTGCCATTCAACCGGAGAAGTCGTGATTATGCTGCAAATACCTATGGTTAAATTTCGAGAGATATTGCGTCTCCATAATCTGGGCTACAACCAATCAGAGATCGCTCGCAGTTGTTTGACTGCCCGTTCCACAGTGCAAGACTATATTAAACGGGCACAAGCCCACTCTCTAGACTATGACAAGCTTGAGAACCTCAGTGATAGCGAGATTCAGGCGCTGCTGGGCAAAGGGTATCGCAAGCAAAATAAGCAACAGCAGACCATCGATTTCGAGAGCGTCCATCGGGAGTTACAACGCAAAGGGGTCACTCTCGGACTTTTATGGATGGAAGGCAAAGAGCGAGGGGACTGGCAGTACAGCTATGGGGGCTTTTGTCGTCGCTATCGGCAATGGAAAAAACGCCAGAACCTATCAATGCGACAAGTGTACAAAGGCGGGGACAAGCTATTCGTAGATTTCAGTGGCATGACCATGCCCGTACTGAATCTAGAGACAGGTGAGGTCACTCAAGCTCAAATCTTCGTCGCGTGTTTGGGGGCGAGCAACTACACCTATGTTGAAGCCCTCACGAGTCAAGCGTTAGACAACTGGATTGGTTCCCATCAGAGGGCCTTGGCCTTCTTTGGGGGAGTGCCGGCCGCCATTATTCCAGACAACCTCAAATCTGGAGTGACAGATCCGTGTCGCTATGAACCTGGGATTAATCGCACCTATCAAGACTTTGCTGAACACTACAACGTGATTATCCTACCCGCCAGGCCAAAAGCCCCTCGGGATAAAGCCAAAGTGGAGAATGCAGTACAACAAGTGGAGCGTCAAATTCTCGCTCCATTGCGAGATCAGCCCTTCACCAGTTTCACTCAACTTAACCAAGCCCTCAAACAAGGGCTCCAGAAACTGAATCAGCGAACGATGCGCGAGTATGGTCAATCGCGTCGTCAACGATTTGAGCAGGTGGATCAACCTGAGCTTAAACCTTTACCATCCCAGACTTTTGAGTATGCGGATTGGAAGAAAGCCAGGGTTCATTTGGATTATCACATTGAATTCGAACGCCATTATTATTCAGTCCCTTATGAATATGTACGCAAAAGCGTAATGGTCAAGATCACGGAATCCTTAGTGCAGATCTTCCATGACCATCAACGCATTGCCGTGCATCAGCGTTCACGGGTTCCGTTTAGCCATTCCACCGAAGAAGGGCATATGCCGCCAGAGCATTGGGCCTATAAAACCCAAACACGAAAGAAGTTTTTGGCATGGGCCCAGCAAGTTGGTCCAGCGACCCAACAACAAGTAACGGACATTTTGGATAAGAAACGCTATGACGAACAAGCCTTTCGGACCCTTCGAGGAGTTCAATCTCTCAATACAGCCTATGGCCCAGAGCGATTGGAAGCAGCTTGCAAACGAGCTAATGCCTTGGGGATGGTGGGCCGACGCTATCTCGAGTCCATGCTCAAACACAAACTCGAATCAGACCCATTACCCGGTGAGGAGCATCAGGTGGTCCCCCTTCACCATGCCAATCTCCGAGGGTCTGAATATTATCAATCGACGTAGGGGAAGACAACGATGCAAGCAATGATTGAACAACTGCAACACATGAAACTCACGGGCCTCTTGGAGGCTTGGCGAGAACAGCAGGCACTGCCTACCTATCATGATCTGTCCTTCGATGAACGACTGGCTCTAATGGTGGAGCGTGAATACATCCGACGACAAAACCAACGGATGCAGCGCCGACTCCGGCAAGCTCGACTACCGGTGCATGCCACCCTCGATGCGGTGGATTTCGATGTGCCCAGAGGACTCAAAAAGATCCAGTTCCTTGAATTTGCCCAAGGCCATTGGCTCCAAGAGAATTTGTCATTGATTTTTCTGGGCCCCACCGGAGTTGGGAAATCTTTCTTGGCGGCCGTACTGGCCCATCACCTGTGTAAGCAGGGCCATACCGTACGCTATATCAAAACCGCTGATCTACTTCTGGAGCTGAAACTCACTAAAGCCGATGGATCCTATCCTAAGCTGCGTAAGCAATTAGCGGCCTACGATCTATTGGTTCTTGATGAATGGCTCAGAGATCCCCTATCCCTCTATGAGGCCAGGGAAATTCTCGATGTCTTAGACGAGCGATTCCGCAAAGCATCGTGTCTATTCGCCACTCAGATCCCGGTGGAGCAATGGCATCCACAGATTCAAGATCCGACGCTGGCCGATGCCATTCTCGACCGCATTGTCCATGATGCGATGAAGGTCTCACTCCGAGGTGAATCCATGCGGAAACTGACCAGTAAATTGACACCCCAAAAGGAGAACGACAACCCTGCTCTATCTACAAAACAACAGGAGAATAAGACGGATGCAAAACCCCAAAATGAAACCTCTGCAAAATCGAAGGCTAAAGGACAACGGGAAGCGACTGATGATTAAACCTCACTCAGCTTTTCGTGTTATGAATGATTTAGGCAATTCCAATGCCATTTGATTGAGATAAAGGGACACCTTCTGACCTGCTAATTCTAGATGCCGATATTTTTTTATCGGAAGGTGCCGAAGCAAATGGTCACTTACATGCCGAGGTTATAAAAATCGGTCAAGCCCTTCCCGAGCACTGGTATATCCCCCTATCCCATATGCAATCAGCAAGATCCAGATAGCTATTCCAATGTGATTAGCACCTAGTGCAATCCAGCCCATGAGGGTCAATATGCCACATAGGATTGCTGCCGTTGCTGCAGGATAGGTTTTCAGCCAAGAAGGGAGGCGTTGAGCTACCCGCTGGATGGGGATATTATTCATGGTTCTTGTGTCAACAGCACCATAAGGGTAAACCTTGACATTGATGTTAAAGTCAAGGGTATGTTGACGATTAAAGAACTCACTAAAACGGTGGGGCAAGGCACCACACCCCGCATGGTGCGTCACTATCACGAAATTGGGTTACTGCCTCAACCCTCACGTTCTCAAGGCAACTATCGGCTTTATGACAATGCCGATGTCCAGCGGTTGCAACAGATTGTGGCGCTGAAAAAACAGGGTTTCCAGCTTGCTCACATCAGACAAATTCTGACGACTCAGCCTCCTACCATTGAACCCCTTCTCGATCAACTTCAGCATCAGTATCAAGCCGTTCTACAGCAACTGATCAAGCTGCGTCAAACGGCCACCGCCCTGGAAGGAATCATAGGTCGCGATTTAGCCTGCCAATCTGTCCAGGCGGAAGCATTAGCCCAATTACGGCAATTAGCAGCAGAGGCTGAAACAGCCACCGCTTTTACTGATGGTCTATGGCAGCAGTTGGACGCCGCTGTCCCAGAGCACCCAGAGCATTTCCAAGAGGCACTGGCTAGATTGCTCCCAGACCTCTCCCAGCGTCCTGAAATCGAGGTGGATGTCATTTCCCATCTGGTGTTAGCCTGTGGCGATGTCAGTCTGGCTAGCTTTATCCGCTTTAGTCCCGATGCCATCAAAGCTGCCCGTGAGACACTATCAACTAGGTGTACGGTAGTGGCCGATGTATCAGCTGTGAACGCTGCATTGGATCAACCCCGCCTTAAGCATTTAGGTTGCTCCTGGGCCACCCTTTTAGATAACCCCCATGTAGACAGTGCTGCTGATGCTGAGCAACAGTTCTGGCAAGATCAAAATGGGCACCAACGGCTGGAATCTCTTATTAATGGTACCGTTTGGGTGGTGGGGTATGCGCCATCCGTATTGATGAAGCTCTGTGCAGCTATCGAGGAGGGTGTGGGACAGCCTGCATTGGTTATTGGTTTACCAATTGGATTTAGCCATGCATCTGCAGCTAAGCGGCGACTTGCAAAGTTGGATATTCCCTACGTGACCACAGAGAATACCTTTGGTGGTGGCTTACTGGCAGCAGTGGTTCTTAATCGGCTAGCGGCTTCTCTGATCGAAAAACCTGATTGCCACTGCTATCTTGGATGATTGATCTACTCCCACCTGCTTCAGCGATGGGAGTGGATCAATTTCTACCCCCTGCTTGCCAATAGAGATTGCTTTTCTGAGACTGCTATAATCCCCGAATGTTTGATTCAACCTGTAAGTTCCTTGCAGAGAGCTTTTCCAGTGATTTTGCTTCTTGGCTACTGGGTGAACCTATTCCACTCACTGAACTCAGCCCATCCGAACTATCCCTCGAACCGATCCGTGCCGATACATTAATTCTTCTAGCTTCTGAAGAATATATTTTGCATGTAGAGTTCCAGACTGAGCCGGACTCGAATATGCCATACAGGATGGCGGATTATCGTCTGCGAGTCTATCGCCGCTTTCCCCACAAACAGATGAAGCAAGTGGTGGTCTATTTGACGCCTTCTCAATCCTATTATGTTTACCAGACAGCCTTTGAGATTCCTGGAATGCGTCATGAATTTGATGTCATTCGTCTTTGGGAACAACCCACACAACTTTTCCTTGAATCAACGGGTTTACTGCCATTGGCGGTTTTAACCAATACTCCAGATCAAGCCCAAACCTTGCGTCAGGTGGCTGAACGAATCGATGCCGTTCCAGAACTGCGAGTACAAAGTAATGTCGCAGCCTCAACTGGGATTCTGGCTGGGTTAACATTGGAGAGGGACTTTATTAATCAAGTTCTGCGGAAGGAAATCATGCAACAGTCAGTCATCTATCAAGAGTGGAAAGAAGAATTTCTCCAGGAAGGTCGTGAAGAAGGCGAACGGACGGGCATCCTTAAAGGCAAACTTGAAGGTGAACAGTCCCTTGTCCTCCGGCTTCTCAACCGACGCATCGGTGACGTTTCTCCAGAGTTGAGATCGCAGATCCAATCCCTATCCCTCGAACAGCTTGAAGCCCTCGGTGAAGCCTTGCTCGACTTTTCGGAATCCGCTGATTTGGTGAACTGGTTGCAGGAGAATCAAGCAAGCTAGCCACTGCTCCCCAAAAATCTCAAAACTGCGTTTCAAACCCCTTGCCCTGACAGCAGGGGTATTTTCGGGATAATTCCAACTCCAAATAATAATCATTATCTGTATTACACGAAAAATTACACGAAATAATGGTATGGTATCCTGGGATTGTACAACTCTTTCCCCGCCTAGGTTCCACCCTTTATGTCGAGGAGAGTGATTATCCAGGAGCCTGAAGCCGATGCAAACTCAGCTACCTGTTGCCGAAACAACGAAGACGATACCCGCTGAGCAGCGGCTCACGCTCAATAACGTTTCTTGGGACACTTATGAAAAACTCCTGGATGCCTTTGGCGAACACCGAGCGGTACGGCTTCACTATGACGAAGGAGTCCTAGAATTCATGGTCCCGTTGGAAGCCCATGAAAACCCCAGTGATCTGGTGGGGCTGTTCATTTGCACTTTAGTGGTTGAGAGTGGCATGGATCTCAAGTGCATGGCCTCTACAACCCTCCGGCGAGAAAAGCTCAAAAAGGGCGCTGAACCCGATAAATGCTATTACATTCAAAATGAATCGCTAGTGAGAGGACGCACGGTTGACTTGGAGAAAGATCCACCCCCAGATTTAGTGGTGGAAATTGATATCACTCATACGGATATTGATAAGAATACGCTGTATGCCAATATGGGCGTTCCTGAATTCTGGCGGTTTAATGGTGCTGTGCTGACGATCTTTCAACTGGATCAGGGCCAATATCAGGAGGTTGATGTTAGCCCCACCTTTGATTGGGTGCCGAAGGATGTGTTTTATCACTTCTTGAAGCAAGGCAAAAAAATCGGGGAAGCTCAAGCGATTCGGGAGTTGAAAAAATGGATTGAACAACATCCCAGATCGTCAGCCTAAGGCCCTACCAATATGCCGCTACCCCCTAACCCCAAATGCTTAGCCTGTCTGAACTATTCCAGGACAGAAGCCAAGCGGGTGCATGGTCCCCAAGGGGATGGCTGTTGGAAGGATAATACCTGCGATCGCAAACGCTCTCACTATCGCCATCGCAAAGAGAACAATGCTAAACGCAAGGGGGAGTATGCGGAACAGAACCCGAAAACAAAACCAGCCGAGACCACTGAAACCCTCTCGATTCCTGTCCAAGCCCCTCCTGTGGCTTTGCTCTACCTGTACAAGGAGAAACCCAAGGATGCCCACCTCCATGCCCTGGCTATCAGTGTCTGGCAAGGCAGTGAAAAGCTGGCAGAAATTGAAGCTGTCCATTGCATGGGCATGACCAATACTCAGGTACGTCATTATCTGAATAATGTGCTGAAGGTACTGCGCGATCGCTTCGGCATCACAGAATATGAGCCACCGATCCGCATGGAGCCGACCGAGTGTGAGATACCGGAATGTCCGCTGAAGGATAAACGCCATGTTCACTCAGCTTGAGCTAGATTTTGCCAGTACATTGGCCTCAGCGCTGGACGAACCAGAGCAAGCAAATGTCCTCCAACTCTGGGATGGGATGTTGCCAGAGTTGCAAACCCTATCCCAACACGAACGGCTCCAGGTCGCTGGCGAGATGGCTCTGGGTATTGCTGAAGTCTTTTGTCAGCGGGCAGAGTTGCTGATCCAGGATTGGGAGGATCGGCATAACACTAAGGGTCCAGTCTTGGATGAGGATTTCCTGGCCGGGATGGTTCAGGAGACCATGTTCCTCGACATTTCAGATCTTTGTCGTCAACCAAAATCACGGAAGCGGCACCAGGGGTTCACGGGAAAGCCCGTGGAATCTGTCGTGGGAGAAGTCAGCAAGGAATCGGTGCTGGAATTCGTGGAAGAGCTTGAGAGTGGGGAGGCGGTTGCGTTGAATGCCAGTCACGAGGAGGATGTGTCGGCTTGGGTGGGTGCGATCAGGCAGTATTTGGAAAAGATTGAGGGAGCTGTACAGTTTGGTGATCTTGTGGAAGGGCTGGGATTTCCTGCTGTCGCAGTTTTGATTGGGGTATTACTGGGTGGGTTACAGGTGGAGCAGCGGGGTGGGTTTTATGAGGGTGGGGTTTATATTGGCAGTTAGGTGTAGATGCCGATATCTTTGCGGATCGATAACTCAAAACTGGCTGGGATATTAGATCATATGCTTAAGAACCAATTCAGAGGAAGGAACTACAGGCTTGATAACTCCTCCGATTTCCCCTGAAAGTGTTACCTGGTTTTGAGTCCTCGTGATGATTCTGACATTATCATGACAGAGCAGAATTCTTACTTTCATACTGGCTATTACCATTAGAGTGCGGACTGGTATTGTCGATACCTTACTAGTTAATGTTCAATATCAAACTAGGTTGGGCATCCCAGGATAATTTACAAGTGGTTCATCATTCGCAATCGTTATAAAAATTGGTTTGTATGCCTCAAACACTGAGTGTTCGCTTATTAGGTGTTATTTCTATCCGCCATGGAGAGCGTTCTCTTTCTGGTCAGCTCACCGGACGGCAGCAAGAATTTATTGCTTACCTAGCTTTAAATCGAAAAGTCCCTCAATCTCGCCAGCGACTTTCCTTTCAGTTTTGGCCAGATTTACCAGATGATCGTGCCCGCGCTAACCTAAGGAAAGAACTGAGTTTGATTCGCAAGGCGCTACCGAAAGCAGATGAATTTATTTCGGTGACGGGTAAGACGCTGCAATGGAACCCGGAGAGCCACTTTACCCTTGATGTAGCTGACTTTGAGGAAATCGCGAAAAAAGGAAAGCAGGCAACTTTAGAAGAGTTGGAGAGGGCGATCTCACTCTATCGAGGTGAACTGCTACCTGATCTTGATTGCGAATGGGTTCTCCCAGAAAGAGACAGACTGCATCAGATGTTTAGGCAGGTGTTAGAAAAGCTCATCAATCAATTAGAAATACAGCGGGACTATCCTGTGGGGGTGACCTATGCTCAGCAACTCCTGCGAGATGATCCGCTCAATGAAGGGGCCTATTGTTCATTAATACGGCTGTATGGATTGATGGGAGATCGCACCAGTGGCCTGCAGACCTATCACCAATGCATGACATTACTGCGTGAGGAACTGGGTATTGATCCGAGCGCGACAACACAAAAGCTTTATGAGCAACTGTTGCGATCTGAGGGAGAAACTAGGCCACCTCTTGGTTCTCTTCCCTTATCCACTACACGATTCAATACAGCGCTCTCCCCGCTTATTGGCCGTGGCCAGGAGTGGAAAATCATAGAGGGTTGGACCGATTCGCTTCTGCATCAGCCTGCAATGATATCCGAGGTGCTGCTGTTGGCGGGCGAACCCGGCATTGGCAAAACTCGTTTACTGGAAGAACTTGGCGTTATGATGCAAGCAAACCATGTTCAGATTCTGTGGGGTTCCTCATTTGCTGCAGAGATGATGCGCCCCTACGGTTTTTGGATAGATGCCCTCCGCTCAGGAAACGTTGGGGCGACCGAGCATCTTCCAGATGCCTTGAGTGTTTTGCTGCCAGAACTGGGGCAACCGCCCCAAACCTTGCCCGACCCCAGCTACTTATACGACGCGGTGGTGAATTTGCTCACGCAGTGGGCTAAACCGTCTCCATTGCTATTGTTGCTTGATGACATCCAATGGCTCGATGAGGCTTCATCTGCTCTATTGAACTATGTCATTCGAGTCATGCGTCATGTACCAATTGCGTTCGCCTGCACCGCACGGTCAGGTGAACTGACGGCAAATATAGCAATGTCAAAGGTACTGCAAATGCTACGACGGGAGCAGAGACTGCGAACCGTAGAGGTTCAGCCGCTGACGTCAGATCAAACGGTAGCCCTAATCCAAAGTGCAGGCCAAATCGAGTTATCACAAATCTCTCCTGAATCAGCCCGCCAGTTTTTTATAGACAGCGGCGGTAACCCCTTCTTAGCCCTTGAAATAGCGAGATATGGGGGACAAACCCGCATTCACCCCCAAGGCTCCCTTGAAGTGCTGATTGAGGATCGTCTTCAGCAGTTGGATGATGCTACACGGGAGTTTTTGCCTTGGGCAGCATCTTTAGGTCGCAGTTTTCAGCCCTCAACAGTGGCGCATGTCGCAGACTACCCCATCACAGAACTGTTGACGGTGATCGAACAGCTTGAGCAACAATCCATTATTCGTCCCAGCACAGCCCTTGAGGGTGAAATGGGATACGACTTTGCCCACGACATTCTGCGGCAGGTGGTTTACAAACAGCTTTCTCATCCTCGCCGGGTGTTAATCCACCGTCAGATAGCCCAAAAGCTCTCTGAGCAGACGACTCAAGAGAAAGCATTAGCGGGCACGATTGTCCATCATGCTGATTTGGGCGGAGATCATGTCTTAGCAACGTCTGCTGCCATTGAGGCAACCGAATATAGTCTGAAGTTGTTTGCCTATACCGAAGCGCTGGAAATAGCCCAACGGGGTATCCAGCATTGTCAATTTCTAGAAGCAAAGATACAGAATCTGTCCTATGCAAAGCTGTTGAAACTCTGTGCCTTCGCTGGGGGCAAAGGTGAGCAAGCCAAAAGCCTGGAACAGGAAGCAAAAAGTCTCATCCAAAAAGCAAAATCTTTAGGGTCCACGGAGGCTGAAACCGAGGCCCTGGAAGCCCTGACGATCTTGCAATTCAACCAGGACAAGCTGGGTGAGGTCCATCAGCATTCCCTACGGATCGCTGAAATGAGTCAGATGGTAAACCCAGCCCAAGCAGTTCGACTGTTGGCTCATAGCGGCGATTGCTTTTCCAGCATAGGTAGAGAAATTGATCGGGCAGAGGCACTGCTACTTGAAGCCCAAGTGTTGGCAGAGCGAGTCGGCATAGAAAACTGCGATCTTGAGTCTGGTATGGGTAATATCCACCGTCACTACGGTCGCTATGAGCCAGCGAAGCTACATTTTCAGAAAGCGTGGAAGATGGCCCAGACTCAGCAGGATCATTGGCGGGAGTGCTACTGCCTCAATGGTCTAGCAATGATTGCGTTGGAGGCAGGTAATCCCCAAGATGCTCTACCTTATTGTGAAGCAATTGTAGAGGTAGCGGCCAAGATTGAAGCCGAAGGAAGTGAAGTCGCTAACGCAACTGCTTTGGCAGCCCTAGCCCACTATCAACTTAACGATGCTCGGTATGAAACCGAGATCGTCGAGGCCATCGAAACCTTACGGCAAGTGGATGCCAAACGGATGCTGGCCTATATCCTCACGGAGGTAGCAGCAGTTGATCTACATCACTCTCGACCTGAAGTAGCCGTTCAACGCGCTGAAGTAGCGCTAGCCAATGCGCTACCAGTGAAGCATCCTAGCGCAATTGCCCTAAGTGGAGCGACTTTGATTCAGGGACTATTAGCTTCAGAAGAGTACCAGAGAGCCACAACGGAGTGGGACACTCTGCACACTAGGATAGATTACCATAGTCTCAGCGCCCGTGCCCAAGAGGCCATCGACCGCACCCGAGAGAACCTGCTAGTGCATCAAACTTCAATCGCTGAATCACAAAAGTAGGAGTAATGCAATGACACTGGTGATTGTTGAGACGCTATCGGAGACGCCGCTAACTCCCGAGAATCTCACAGACGAAGATGTTCAATTTATGAACTGCTTAGAGGAGCGTAATGGCACTTGGCGGTATTCGTTGCTCTCGATTGATCGACAACGAATGATTTGCACCTTTGAAGTCCCTGATGTAGAGTCATTGCGCGAATCATACCGCAGAAGTGGGGTGCCCTATAATCACATTTGGCCAGGAGAGATTCTCAAGCCAGAAGGGACCCAACCCCAGAAGAATGAAGCTATTTTCAAGGTCTTCGAGGGCACTTATCCTGAAGGATTAACCCCAACACAGTGGGACGCAATGAATCAGTCGATGTCATCTCACTACGCTGAGCATGGTGTCGAGTGGGTACAATCTTATGTATCACTGGATCGAACGCGCATTGTTTGTGAACTCAATGCCCCCGACCTAGAAAGCGTGATTAAAGCTCACCATAAGATTGGTCTCACTAAGACGCAACTCTGGCCAGCAACTTTGCTGGCAGAAGTATAAATTCTCTCGCTGTCAGGGCTGAACTGTCCCTCGGTGTTAGCCATGATGGGGACTACGATTACCCCTTTAGCGCTGGGGGAACGTTTATGGAACGGTACTCCTTTTAACTTGGATTCAAGATCGCAATGAAGCCGTAGCTGTGTCTCGTTGGCTGCTGTCTCTGCGTCTCTTGCCGATATTGGTTGTAAGTTCCATGTCTCTTGTCGTCGTCGAAACCACTTTCAAGTCTCCTCTGCACCCATCCGAACGGGCAGATGCTCTACCCAAATGTTGGCCCTGCCTCGTTCAGCACAATGTTACATGGGTTCGGAGTATTCTCTGCATTAATCGCAACCGGATGATCAATGAATTTGATGCACCGGATGCAGAGACGGTGCGGACTCTCTACCACCGGGTAGGGGTTCCTTTTGATCGCGTATGGACCGGAGAATCATTCACTCCAGAGTCAATATCAGAATCAGTAATAAGTAAAGGAGAAGTTCAATGAACGAACTTGAGATCAACGCTGGACTGGCCCCTACCGAGAATTATCAATACGCACAGCAAGTTGGCGCACAGCTATTTGTTGCAGGGCAAGTACCTTATGATTCAGAGGCCAATTTAGTTGGAACCGATGTCGCAAAAGCCCAAGCCCGCCAGTGTCTGAACAATCTGCGGACACTAATCACGCTGTACGGATTTAAGGAGCGCGATATCCGGCTGTTAAAGATCTACGTGGTTGGTGAGCAGCAGAACCTTCTCGATGCCTGGAAGGGTGTTACAGAATGGTTCGAAAACGATGTCCCTCCAGCTACGTTACTGGGCGTAGCGCGATTAGGGTATGAAGGTCAGCTCTTGGAAATAGATGCAACAGTGATTAGCGAGGATAGTCAGTAACGGTTTAGGGACGCTTTGGGAACGCCCTTCAAACTATCTTGTATTTAGTTCAGGGAACTGAACAGTTGTAATTCAGCAATACAAGGAGTTTTGGCAATGAAACACCAAACAACAGATAACCCTAACACGTCCCCCTTAGATACCGTGTTGTCCCAAAGTTTAGTTGAAAACAATCAGACCATCACCCCAGAAGAAGTTCACTTAAGAATCGAACGGTGCTGGGGGTGGTACTCATATCGACTCCCTTGCTAACGGCTCAATAGCCCACGCACGACCTTTTCACGTAAATAACAAACGAATTAGAGGATAACATCATGATTTCACAGGCAAAACAACGCCTGGTCCTTGGCCTTGGCGTCGGACTTGCAGCGCTGTTGACCCAGGAGCCAATTCTGAAACCAAATCGCTCAACCCAAGCATTCCTACAAAATGGACTGCAATTAAATGGACTGCAATTAAATGGGCTGAACTTGAATAGTATTGATGGGAAAACCTCAAAGCACAACGTCTTTACTTTTAATGGAACGGCAGAAAACCCATCGACACGAGCGGACTGGATTCACCCAGCAACAACCCAGGCCGATCTGCCCAACCAAGAGCGCGGCAGCATAGGTCTAACGAGCGGTCAACTCACCGTCCAGGTGATTGAGTAACAATAAGGGGGAGGGAACATCATGAAATTGCGTTACGGGACTCTAGCCCTGATGCTGCTAGGGGGCGCTGCGATCACAACTCTCGCAGGAGGACAAATCCTGATGGCAAGCCGTTCTCCCTCTACCTCAACTCCCACAGCTATTCTACGGGGGCAAAAAATTGTGGGAACCATCTTGACCAGCGTTGATCAACAGGGACGAAAGCAAACCCTTTAAATCAAGGACGTACAGCTTGACCCCCAAGATACAGGCGGCGACGTTTATCTCTATACTGTTCTTTCTCAGGACAAGACTGGACAGTGGCACAACTTCTGTCTGCCGGACCCCAAGGGGGTCGCAAAAGCTATCCCCCTGACAGGGCGTTGGGATCGCACAGGAGCCCATATCGATGACAGTAGTATCACCTTTGCTTGCACCAATGGTGCCCTAGCAAAATGTGTACGCTGGGGTTACAAACCCTGGAAAACAGTCAAAGGCATCTCGTTAAAGGACTATCACCAAGCTTGTAGCCGCATGGTGCGGGCAGATTACTGTGGTGATGGTCGCGACCATACCCAAAATGGCACCCCCATCGATGTCTATGATCGCCTCGGGTTGCACCAGCGCAACCCAAAAAGTGACATGGCTTTTGAAGCCGCTTGGACTGCTGAGGGGGCGGTCTATCTGAACCGGACTCGTTTTCCGGGGGCGAGCGCCCAATTGCAAATAGATTGTCCAGAGAAGCTAGCATCAACATCGCCAAAAGCCAGCACAGTGGCGCGTGATCCACAGTCCGTACTACCCCAAGCGCTACTGTTCAATGATTCTTTCATGCAGACCGTTACGCCCTAATTTTTGGTCTTTGCACCCCTAAAAAGCATAGGTTTAATGCGGCAAAGACTGCATAATCATTCATCGATCGATCAGGAGAAATCTATGACTGCTCTTACCCACATTCCTCAATCCTTTAATACAACCAAGGCCGAAGCCTTTACCAATCAGCTTCTCGATACCCTCAACGGGGGTGCGA
This sequence comes from Acaryochloris sp. CCMEE 5410, assembly GCF_000238775.2. NCBI lineage: Bacteria > Bacillati > Cyanobacteriota > Cyanophyceae > Acaryochloridales > Acaryochloridaceae > Acaryochloris > Acaryochloris sp. CCMEE 5410. Next base: position 25,385 of record NZ_AFEJ02000007.1, read on the forward strand.
TCTCTCTGATGATTTCCATCGGTCACCGCACGCGACTGTTCGATACGATGGCCCACCTACCGCCCTCCACCTGCCAAGCTATCGCCGATGCCGCTGGTCTACAGGAGCGCTATGTGCGCGAGTGGTTAGGGGCAATGGTTACAGGACAAATCATTGACTACAACATTAGCGATAAGACCTATCATCTACCTGTCGAACATGCAGCCTTTCTGACTTGTACGGCATCACCTGACAACATCGCTGTGATTGCCCAATTTATTCCTGTGCTGGGCAGCGTTGAGGATCAGATTGTGGACTGCTTCTACAATGGCGGCGGCGTTCCCTATTCGGAGTACAAACGGTTCCATCAGGTGATGGCTGAAGATAGTGGTCAAACGGTGGTAGCTGGCCTGAGTGAGCATATTCTGCCATTGGTTCCTGGTCTAGTCACTGATCTAGAGCGTGGCATCCAAGTGATGGATGTCGGCTGCGGCAGCGGTCGAGCGCTCAATGAGATGGCCAAGCTGTTCCCTAAGAGTCAGTTCTTCGGCTATGACCTCTCTGAGGAAGCGATCACCACTGCCAATATGCAAGCCCAGTCGTTGGGATTAGATAACGTCCAGTTTCATGTTCGTGATGCTGTTGCACTCCATCTATCTGAGCAATTCGATTTGATTACGACGTTTGACTCTGTTCACGACCAGGCAAGGCCAGATGTTGTGCTCAAGAACATCTACCAGGCACTGCGAGCTGATGGCGTCTATTTAATGCAAGATATCCGCGCCTCCAGCGAGGTCGGCAACAATATCGAGCACCCGATTGGACCGTTGCTGTACACCATCTCCTGTATGCACTGCATGACCGTTTCTCTATCCGCTGGCGGCATGGGCCTCGGTGCAGTGTGGGGTGAAGAAAAGGCGCTGCAGATGCTAGAGGAAGCTGGATTCAATAGCGTAGAGATTAAGCAACTTGAGCATGATTTCCAGAACAATTTCTACGTTATCAAGAAGGTCTGAATCATGTGCCAAATTTGTCGCTTAGGACAACGCCATCATCCATCCCGGCGTCCCGCATCTTTGTTAGATACAAGTCAGTTCTCAACCCTGGTGGTCACTGACCGTCGCCGAGATTCGATCTCTCCCTCACCTCCGCCTTCTGCGCTTAGGGAACTATCAATCGTCCTGACAAGTGGTACTACACCTGTTCAAAACGCTTAGCGAGAGTCAGGTAATCGCAAATCGGAGTATAACCATGAGTCAAAAAGAACTTGAACAAATCATCACCCAGCTTCAAGACCTATCCTGGGGCAATACCCTGGCCGAGATGCGGGCAAATTTCACCAGTGGGTTTTCAATGCCAGCCCATCCCACGGCTGAAGTTCAACCTATGACCGCCAGTGGCGTTACGGCGGAATGGATTACCTGCCCAAACAGCAGCACAGATCGCGTCATTTTGTACCTCCACGGGGGCGGCTTCATCATGGGATCACTAGCAGCCTACCGCCGTCTTGCTAGCGATCTAGCTGCAGCCGCTGGTGCCAGCGTTTTACTTCTGGACTATCGTCTCGCACCTGAAAATCCCTATCCAGCAGCTCTAGAGGATGCCCTAACTGCCTACCGCTGGTTAATCGAGAACCAAAACTTCCAGCCCAAGCAAATTTCTATTGCAGGAGACTCGGCAGGCGGAAATCTTGCCTTGGGGCTACTACTCTCCCTCAAGGAGAAAGCAAGGCCACAGCCTGCCTGCGCTGCCTTGCTTTCTCCCTACTGCGACCAGACGAGAACCGGATCAACGATGGTGAGCCATGCTGATAGAGATCTGATGGTCACGGCTCCTCTGCTGGATACTATTGCAGACTGTTACGCTCCGGGAAAGGATTTAAGATCGCCCCTCCTCTCACCGCTGTATGCCGATCTCTTTGGCCTGCCTTCACTGTTGATTCATGTAGGGGCAAGCGAGGTCCTTCTAGATGACGCCTTGCGATTGGCCCGTCAAGCAGGATTAGCAGATGTGCCAGTCACGCTCAAGGTCTGGGCAGACATGATCCACTGCTTCCATTTGTTTGCACCTGTACTTGAGGAAGGACGAGTGGCGATCGCCGAAGCAGGCGCGTTTCTATCCAAGAGAGAGGTATTAGACGACACATTACTATAATCCCTTTGGGCAAGATATTAGGCACCCTAGATTCAGGAGTTACACATCAGTCCTTCGTATAACCAAAGTTAGGTCGCTCGTGCTGTCTGCAGAGACATAATTGAAAACCACTTGACCAAGGTAAGAAATTTGCAAAGGTAGTTCGTTCAACATCACTAAAGGAGAGAAAATTGCGAACACTAACATACTACGTAGCTTGTAGCGTTGATGGATTTATTGCCCATGCTGATGGTTCGCATGATGGATTTTCCCAAGACAGTGAGTATTTCGCAAGTCTATTTGCCTTGTTTCCAGAAACGGTTCCATCTCATCTACGTAATGCAATGGATGTTAAAGGTGACAACAAATGGTTTGATACTGTCTTAATGGGGCGAAAGACCTATGAGGTGGGTTTGAAAGAAGGCGTTACGAGTCCTTACTCGCATATGAGGCAGTATCTTTTTTCTCGCAGCACAGAAGAAAGCCCAGATGAAAATGTTCAACTCATTTCAAAGAATACTATTGACTTTGTCCAAACGTTAAAGAGTGAGACAGGTAAAGGGATCTGGCTTTGTGGAGGAGCGAATTTGGCAGCCGAACTTTTCGAAAATCGGTTGATTGATCAACTAATTCTCAAGATAAATCCTTTTTTAATGGGTTCGGGAATTCCACTTTTTTCTGGGGCGATTCAGCAGACAGATCTAGAACTTACTGATCGCAAGATTTACAACAATGGAGTCTTGTTACTTTACTACAGAGTGAAGTGCTCAGATGAAGACCGGGTCAACGATGGCGAGCCATGCTGATAGGGATCTGATGGTTACGGCTCCTCTGTTGGATGCCATTACAGACTGTTAAGCTCCGGGGAAGGACTTGCGATCGCCCCTCCTCTCACCACTGTATGCAGATCTATCTGGCCTACCTCCGCTCTTGATTAATGTCGGAGCAAACGAAGTCAATGACGCTTTGCGCTTTGTTCGTCAGGCGGGATTAGCTGATGTTCCGGTTATGCTTAAGGTTTGGGCAGAGATGATTCACTGCTTCCATCTGTTTGTACCTCGGTTGGAAGAAGAAAGAATTGCGAACGCCGAAGCAGGCGCATTCTTCAAACACTATTGTTTACCCTTGAATAGCTATGGACAACAAAGGCGATCGCCAATACGCCAGAAGACTGAACCAGAAGAGATGATGCAGGTCGCGTCGATGCTAAGCAAGCCACTGTATTACAGACGAGATTTTGCTCTCTGAAAGAGGGTTAAGCCTGAAGGAATTGCCTTTCAAATTAAACCTTAGTTGAAGCCGCTCTATTGTCAGAGCGGCTTTTTTCTGAACATCTCGGGAATGCTTCAGAAACGCTTTTGGGACGCTTCAGAAACGGTAGGTTAATTATTCTGATTTCAGTTGAGTTGAGAGAGCCATATATACCTCTTTCAGCAATGGTAAACACAACCTAAATAACTAGGAGAAATCATGAAACGTCAACTTATCGCACTTAGTCTTTTAACTGCGTCAGTTTTGCCATCTGTTATGGCACAGGTGCCTGCTAATGCCCTAACTAATTTCACGATTGATGAACAAGAAGGTCGCTCAAAAAATATTGGAACATTAAAAGATAATTCTCAATACATTCTTAGAGGAGTCTTTGGTGGAAATCCTAGTGATACAAAAGATTCTTTTTCATTCTTTGTTCCAAAGAGAGGGACATATACGTTTGTCTTTGCACCATCAAACCCTAGTGACAAAATGACGAATCAAAATATGACCGTTAACTATAGGCTAAGAGGTTCTTCTGTCAAAAAAGGCTCAAACAAACAATATTTGGAGCTGTCCCTTGCTCCAGGTAGCTACAGCATTGATCTGTCAGGTCAGTCTAGTTTGTCTGCGGGTACATTCGTTAAGCATCAGGTCCATCTGATTACTCCTCGGTAGCTATTTAGTTAACTAATACGTGGTCAGGGCTAATTCACCCTGACCACCAGGGCAAGCGCAAGAATCAATAACGCATGAATATTCTCATTATTACTAAGAATAGTTTCAATAGTATGGGCCAATACAAGCGATTTTGAGCTGTGATCTGGCTTCTAAATCACACTTTGGTCAAAATTTTCTTGCGCTTACCCTGACTCTTTGAAGAGATAGCTAAGCTGAACCATTTCTGTAACCATATTTATTCAACTCTCTATCTCAATTTTTTTTGAACTCATTTTTCTGAATTTAGAACAATCATGAATTCTAGGATTACACCCTATTAGCCCACCGCAGCTACTTCGTCTGGTCAAGACGTCGTGCAATGTCCTCTGACTGGTTAGAGACCATCGTATCCTCCCCTTCTTAGCAATGCTTTTTGCCGACGCTTTAACCACGTCATTTTTCTCTCTTTATAAAAGCTAATCAAATTAGTGCTTAGCAATGCCTAAGCCCGTGTTCGCCATCCTCTCCTTAATCGACGGAGGTCGATAGGATTTGCCTGCAATTTTTTCGAGAGCTTCACTCTTCACTTGTAGTCTTTGCGATGCAACACTTTAAGACTTTTTATCACTCACTCTTTCTGACACCTCTCGTTGTTAGTCTAGCCATCAGTTCAGGGCGAGCAACAGAGGTAATTCAGTCTAATCTTGCAACAAACCAACCTTTAGGTACCCGAGATGCTCTAACTTTTGAACTTGATCAATTACCTACTCCTACAGAAGGCCAACTCGCTCTCTTTATCGGTAAAACCGATGTGACTACATTGATCAATATCGAAGGTAATCGGCTTATTTATAAACCAAGTCTACTCCCACTACCAAACGGAAAATCATACGCCACTCTTTACCTCATCACCCCCGAAGCAACTCGTCGTCCCATTGCTCAGTTTCTACTTGTTGTTGAGGACCAGCTAGCAGCCACTTCTCCAACCGTATCTGAGTTCCGAGGAAGCAGCCCCATTCAACTCAATCTTCCTTTTACTGATGTTTCCCCCTCCCTTTTTAACCAGTCCCCTAACGAGGCACCCTCCCTCACTACTGACAACCCAACATTGTCAGAAACGGATGAAACAACACCTGTTCCTGAAGAGAAAGACCCAACATTAGAAATAGACGAAGCCAATATATCTCAGCAGTCAAAGTCTTCTTCTACACGGAAAGAGCCAGTCATTGAAACAGCAGAAAGTAACAATTCCAATTCCTCTGAAGACACTAATACATCATCAACCGCAGAGCTAACGGAGACACCTAACTCCCAAACATCCGAAACATCTTTTGTCAGTGAAGAGACCACTGATGAACGGGATGTTTCTCTGAAATCTCGGTTTAACATCTCTACCAATTCTCAGCTACTAGAGAGCACCAGTGGTGATGCCCAGCCATCGGATCGCCCCGTTTTCATCGACACCAAACTCGAAGCGGGGTTCGACCTCAAAGCCAAAAAAGGCATCTGGGAACTTAACGCCACGGCTAATTTTTTAGGGGTCACCAACCCAGAAGAAGCCCTTCGATTTGGCAAGTTAGGGAACCAAGCGCCTCGCTTTGACTTGAGTGACTACATCATAGAGAGCACCATTGGCCCCGTCACCTTGTCGTTGGGCGATCAGTGTTATGGCAATCACCCCTTACTGATCGATAACTTCTGCAGTCGCGGGGTGGGTTTAAAGGCCAAGATTAGCGATCGCATCGACATATCCTTCGCCACCCTCCGTTCCACAAGCATTGTCGGCTTTGGGGATATCACTGGTCTCCAGGACTTTGGCAATACCCTCACCGCTGCGACCTTGGGCATTGACCTCGTCAAAAATAACGCCGAGGGAGTCCGCTTCGAACTTACCTATATGGACGGAGTTCGCAAAGCAGAGGACAACTTTAATATCGGCGAAGTTGTAGATTCGGAAAAAAGCAATGGCTTTGGGGTTCGTTTGCGTGGCAGCGATAACAGCGGACGATTTCGATTTGATGCTGCCTGGGCTCGCAGTCGCTTTACCAATCCTAGTAACGATAGCCAACTCTTGTTTGACAATGTGCAGAGTAACGACGGCAGTTTTGGTGAGAATGATTTTGGGATAGATAACAGCTTAAATACTGATTCCGACCCTCTACTGAATAATGTCGCTGCAGAATTAAATCAAATCAGACCTGTCCCTGTAGAAGCCACCACCAAGACCGCCTACTCCCTGGAAGCTAGCTACAATCTGTTTCAAAATCTCAGCTTGGGCAATGATAAAACGTTTTCCTTAAGCATTAACGGTCGCCATGAGCGGATTGCCGATCAATTTCAAAGTTTAGGAGCCGCCGTTAGCACCGGACAGCAGCAAACCTTAATAGGTTTTAATGGCGAACTGGCGGGAGCCAACTTTCAATTCGAACAATCTTGGCAAGAAGACAACCTGGATAACGTCGCTACCATCCTCAAAACCAAAACTCGATCAACCTCCTTCAGTCTGGGGTTACCCCTCAAATCGATATTCAACACGGAAAAAGCATGGGTCCCTAATCTTAACTATTCCTATCAGCGAGTCCATCAATTTGGAGCCAATGTCCCCGTACCAGAACTATCCGGGTTTGATCCAACCGAAATTCCAGACCAGATCAGTATCAACCATCAGCTGAGTGCTGAATGGTCTAGCCAAAACTGGTCTCTTAGCTATAACTTTTCCCATTCCTCCCAAGACAATCGTCAGCCTTCCAGGGAATTAGCCGATTTTAGTACCACAGATCATCAGTTAGCTTTCTCCTTACAACCCACTTCAACCCTGCAGCTCAATGTGGGCTATGGACTCAATCGAGCCAAAAGTATCGAAGAAGGCATTACTCGCGTGACCCATGGTCCTACTCTCGGCCTCACCTGGCAGTTTTTACCCAACGCTTCCCTGGCCCTGAACTACAACCTGACGATCAATAGCGACTCTCTGAACCAGAGTTTTGCCCGCAGTGATGCGTTGGAAGCAGCACTAAATTGGCAATTCAAGGTTGGTCAGTCAGGAACTGGTAACGCTTTTCTTCGCTTTAGCCGCCAAACCAATCTCAATCGAGATAATCAGTTTGGATTTAATTCCAATGCCAAGACCACGACCGTTACAACAGGTGTCAGCTTTAGTTTTTAAGGTGCAAATCCAAGGTGATTAAACTGAACGGTCTTTGTTACCCATGTCCCCTTGAATAAACCACTCAAAAATCTACCTTTTTCTATGGTTGTTTCCGAGCGATCTCATTCTATGTCTACACTAAAGTTGCCTCTCATTATCTCCAAATCATGGATGGCTATGGCTTTCAACCAACGCTTTGTCCTCGCTACCCTCACGACTCTCGTCTTCACATTTCCAGCCAGGGCAGTGACAGTCAGTCCCAAGGGCGTCAATGTCAGAACGTTTGGCCCCTCTACAACCTTTCTCACCTTTATTGGCCTGCGTCCTGATCAGCGTCCTGCTGAAGGGCTTTGGTGTGGAGAAATCAATGCCAATCAATCCTGCCGTCCGGGTACGGTATTTGGCCGCCTTCCCAGTCGAAGTAATCTTTCAACGCGGAGTGGTCCCAACGGCCAAAATCTGACTGACATCATGACCATTCCCCCTTCCATCGCCCGCCGTGCCTATCAGGATGCCTTACGGGGAAATTCCTCGGAGTTTTTCTACGTCCGTCGGTTTGTGAGCGCGAACGGTCCAGATGAATTTGTAGCTGTCACCTGTCGGCTAGCGGGTGGAGGTGCCCGTACTCCCCTGGCACTCACCAACGTCAAGCTAGAATTTGCTAACAGCTCTACTAAAACGATCACCGTCATCCCCCGTAATTCAGAAGTCCCTCCAATACAGGCTCAAATTCGCTACAACGGCTCTGGCTTGCTTAAAGGACGTTGGGAGGTAGTCCTACCAGGTGAACCTCCACCTTCTAGGAGGGACCGCTTAACGGAAGCTAGCCTACCCATTGAACAACGAGGCACTCAGCGTCGCTATACCTTGGTGGAGCGATTCAGTCGCTTTTTGCCCCCTACTGGTCAAGCGGTACTTGAAGGCCCCGATCCGTCTAGACTTCCCAAGAGTGCCAGCGGGTTACATTTAATTCTCCTTCGCATTGAAGCTACCGCTGACCGAGAAGGGAATTCTTTGACAGGTTTTGGCACTGTAAATTCAGGAGGTGTTGCTGGGTTTCCACTACCGATCCTGCGCTACTATGTCTCAGCCAAAACACAAATGTCACCGATGAACTTGCTATCACCAAAAGGCTCTGTCTCTCCCCAACAGCCAATCACATTTGAGTGGCAAGCTGTTCCTGAGGCTCAGTTTTATCGGTTAGATGTAAATCTTCTGGACGGGAGCAAAGTTATATCTGCAATAGCAACTCAAACACACTACGTCATGCCTGCTGATCTCCTCCAAGGTAAGAATTTTGCGATCCAATGGAATGTCAAAGCCTTGGATAAAAATGGGAAAGTACTGAATACCTCTGACTGGACCCTTCTGAATGTGCTTAACACTCATCATGATTGACAAATTCCTACTTGTATATTTTCCCTAACTTGTTTTAGATTTTTTGTCTAACTAACCTAAAGCATCGGGCACTGTTTTGATAGGGAGTGATAGGGGTATCAAACCTAAATGCAGAAAGACTTTTAGGAGTTTCCGATTTAAAACAGCTAGAACACTGTACTGGCAAGAAGTCTCGCGGATTTATCACTCCTTAAGGGAACAGTTCTGAACATAAAATATGTGTCTAATATTTTGTGTTGGCATCAAAAACGAGTGTTTTTAACACTAAATCGCTTTAAGATAGTAAAAAAGACCAAAAAAATTACCTAAAACTTATTTAATATGCTTTTACGCTTTATTTATACTTAATTCATTGGTGAGTTGCATATGCATGGTTGTCCAGTATCAGTTCTCTTACTCGGTATCAAAGATAATTCTGCAGGGAATATAGGCTGACAATGGGTTTCTCGATAATTAGTTTCGATTAAAATGTTACATTAGAGTGTACACTCTAATGTTCAGTTGAGCATGCCCAAATTTTTAACCATTACTGAAACTCGAAAGCAACTACTGAATTTACCAGAGCTATTGACTGATGAACCCGTCATCATCACCAAGCATGGTAAACCGGCAATGGTTGCCCTAGGATATGAACAGTTTGAGAGCATCATGGAAACTCTGGAAGTGCTCTCTGACCCAGAGCTGATGAATATTTTGCGACAAAGTCTGACTCAGGCGGATCAGGGTGAGACGGTAGCGCTTGAAGATGCGATCGCAAGATTGGGATTTTAACGCCCAGATATGGAGTTTCACATTGAGTTGACAGAACTTGCCCTGGAGATGATAGGTGCAATCAAAGATCGGCGCGAACAACAAGGGATTATCAATCGGATTCAAAAACTTAAGAGTGAACCCCTTCAACAGGGAAAACCCTTAACGGGTGATCTTAAAGGCTTGTATAGCGTTCGGGCCGTCAGTCAACGGTATCGGATTGTATACCAGGTGAGGTTAGAGAAAATTATTGTGGTCGTGGTTGGTGTAGGTCGTAGAAAAGAAGGTGATAAGAAGGATGTCTATGCTTTACTGAAGAAGCTACTCAAGCGCTCGGATGGCTAGCTGAACTGAAATAAGGGCTGCGTATATTTGGAGTTTGTGGGGTGAATTTCTCGACCTTTTTTATTGTTCAGAGGTGCAGCAAGTAGAGATGGGTTCTCCAACTAGATTTTTGAGACCAACGGACTGAAGAAGGGAGTGCCAGTACTGGGGATCTTCGCGAGAAAGTTCTGCCAAGATTGTGAGTGTATCGTACCAAATACCAGCTTTAGCTAAAATACTAGCTAATTTGCGGGGGTTGTGAGTGTGATCATGATTTTGGAGATTCACTGGTATTGCAATGCGTTTGATACGGCCTGATATATATGCATCTCCTGAAGGATTTTTGGGGTCTAGTCTCAGTAATAAGTGCCAGCGATAGGTCTTATTAATTTCCAAATTTTTCGAGAGCTCGGGACGATAACCGATGATTCCTGGAACACCACTGAATTTGAGAGTATCTTCTAGAAATATTTTATTTCCGTCACTGTCAAACAACTCAAAAAATACTTGGTGAATAGATTTAGAGGAATAGGGGATGTAAAACCATAGTGTTGGTTTTTCTTCCAAAGTGAGTCCCCAAGAACTCGAATCATCATTATCAGATAAGTGGTTTGATGGTACTAAAGCCATTAATTGCTGATCAGTGCAAAGAACCTGTGAATTATCTGGTCGAGCTTTACAAATCCGTCGTGAACCTCCTCCTCGAGGGCGATCTCGGGGATCACTTGATTCATCTGTATCTGGTTGACGAAACTTGATGAGGACAATATTCTCAGCTTGTCTATCTGACTGTTTCTCATTTGCAAACACAAAATTTTGTTGCATCGAAATACCTTTCACAGATAGAAGCAAAGTTCCAAGACACCATAGTATAGAAATCTGAGATAGATGCATATATAACCTCCTATCACAAAGCAATCGCTATTCAGAGTGTTGGATCGCCGTTGCGCGGATTCGTCGCCACTTCGAAACGACAATAAGACTAGATATCATTGCTATCAACGTAGGAATTAGAGGAAGCCATCCTGCCTGGAGTATAAATAAGTAGCAAAGTCCCATTAAAAGTGTAAACGCCAAGATTGCGACACCAGCCAACCGTATTGGCCGCATTTCGACTGCAGCGACCAGTGCACCAATGAAAGCCCAACCCCAAATCCAAATTGCTTCTCCCCACTCTGGCATCCACCATAAGAGAGGTCGCTGGTCTTGCACTGCACTTAGAATTTGGCTTATCATCTGTGCTTGCACTACGACACCAGACAGTTTCCGTTTCGCCGTTGTTTGACTTCGGCTAAAGGGTGTTAGCCAATCATCACGGCTAGTAAGGGCTGTAACTCCCACTAAGATAATGCGACCTTGAAGTTGTTCTAGCCTTTGTTTTGGGATCTTATTTTGAATTAAATCTCGCAACCGTAAGGTTGGTGCTATATCTTGAGGTGAACGCAGGGATCGATAATTGAGAAGTATTTGGTAGCCTGCGGCATCTAGATTTTGGTAGCCTCCAGCATTAGGAGTGAGGCGCGAGAATGTTACATCGCCGAATTTAAATTCTTTTGCAGGGGTGAGTTCATATAGAACTTTGGCTTTTGTCTCCAAATAATGGAGAGCCATTAGCAGACTAAAGGCATTACGAGCAGTACATCTCGAGTCAAAACTCGGATTTTTCATTGCTATTAAATGACGTCTAAGTACATCATCAGGATCAATCGTTATGTCACTGAAGCCCACATAGTCTGGGGGGATATTGGGTGGAGGATCAACACCACTAGGATCACCATCATCAACAGAAGGAACTTTGCAAATAGCAAATAGTGGCCACTTGGAAGCTTTGATACCAGATTGAACTTTGGTGTTCAAGGGGGTTGAACGATAGATATCAAGTCCTACACTATGAGGTTGAAGCAGGTTAAGTTTCTCAGTTAGAAGTGTCCACGCTTGGGGGGAGAGGGAGTTACTAAGCTGCATTCCTTCTCGTTCTTGGTAGTGAATATCGGCATCATCGATGGTAATAATAAGTAACCGCTCGTCTTGAGGTTCAGGTGGTCGAAGTTGTAGAAGCGTATCATAAGCCCAGAGCTCAGTTGTGGTTAGCCCCCCCAACCAACGAACACCAAGGGTCAGTCCTGTTATTAAGGTACTCAGTGCGATCACACTTCCAAAGCGCTTGATAGGGGGATTAGTCCTTTCCACCTCTATAGAGGGCTGAATATTACTCACCTTCTTATCAAGTAATTGTTGCCATTGGGGTGGTACTGCTGCTGGGTGCTGAAAAATGATAGGTAGCCAACTCGCGCAGGGAAAATCTTTTTCAAGACCTTGTAAGCGTTCCCGAGCTTGCCGTGTTGCAAGATAAAGGGATGCTCCCTGAGCATACGCATATAAAAAATACTTGAGGAAAGCATGAGCTACCTGGTCAGGAACGGGTTCGCGCATGACAATCATCTGGGGAATCTGTAGTTCTTCTAACGAATAAGCTAGTCCCAGACCATCACAGGAGTTAAAAATAGCGAGCTGTAATCCATGGTTAATGGCCTGCCGGAGACCATACTGAAGTTCACTCAGTGGCAATGTATCAGTAGAGTTAATTGAAATCTGCCCTTCATGAGCTTTCGTTTGACTATGACCGGCAAAAAATAGGACATCCCAAGGCTGTTGCCAAAGATGCTCATTGAGGTCTTTGCGCTGAGGTTCGAGGAGTAAAGTGACCTCACCATTTGGCAAAGTATTCAAGATTAGACGGTCTGCATGGGTATCAATACCAATACTGTGACCGACAATCGCCAAAATTCTTACTTTGCGTTGTGATTTTAAAGGGAAATGAGGTGGTAATTGCTGTCTAAATGAGACAGCAGCAATAGCCACTTCTGTTTTGGGATAGCAATCTACCACATCCCATAAATGCCAGGGTAGTTGATGAAGCTGAGGATCTGAAGTCCGAATTAAGATTCGGACTTGGTCTTCTCGATTTAATATTTCTCGTATTAGCTGATCGATGTTTCGAAAAGATTCTGCTGTAAGCCATTGTGTGAATGCTTTCGCTAAGTTTTTTGCAGTGTTTCGGCATTCTTCAACAATATTTTTCGCACCTACATAAATGATTTGCTGGGGTTCAATCCTTGCAACATGCTCTAAGAGTTGGTAACTCTTTTTCCATTTCAGTAAACATTGTTCGAGTTTGGGTGAAGGTGGTAATGCACCTTGTAATTCTGCTTGAGGACGCTCTGCTTCACGGCCAATGGCCAACATACAATGGAAACCTTGAAGAGGGAGATCTCCATCAAGTTGTATGGTCACGAGCTTTTTCATGGCATCAAAATGAAAGGTGTGGCTATTCCCTCATTAGTCTGGTGAAGATAAAAAAGAAGAGGGAGATAGAATTGGGAGACTGCTCTGAGAGCTACATTCCCTCTCAAGTTGGAAAAACAGTGCTATGAAATAAAGGTTTCGGTTATTGTGCTGCCATCTAGCATCAATTGCAACTGAAAATGTTCATCTTTAACACTACTAAATTTTAATTGTAGTGCTTCTGTTCCAAGTGACTGAGCATGCATAACCTCTGTTCCATCATGATCGAGAACACTGATGTGTAAATTATCAGGTAAACGATCGTGGGGTTTTATCGCTTTTACTTGAGTATAAATATTGAACATTTCCTCTGAAATTTTTTGAATTCCAACTTGTAATTCAACGGTTTTAGTATGAGGTTCTTGCCCTAAACAGTAGTGCTTAGAGCGACTTACTATTGGGCCACCAGTAATATCTTCAGCTACAGTCTTAGCAGACTCACGAAAATCAAACACATAGTTGGGTCTTGAAATAAACGATTCTGCAAAGTAAGAAATGACTTTCCAGAGACCAAAGTCACCATCTGTTTCTAACCATTGCTGCAATTGTGTAACTAAAGTCTCGTCAGAATGGATAGTTAGCCTAGAAGTTAAGGTATTTAGATGTACCCCAAGTTGTTCTAAATTTTGTAATTCGTTGAGGGGGATGGCCTGATCAGGGATTGAGGCTACGAAGCCCAGGAGAGTCGCTGAACGTAGTGAGTTATCAAGCAGAACAGCAATTCCAGCAGCACTATTTCTTGGGGTTTCTGGCGGAAATTTTAGATGGGTACCCCATGGTAACACTGGGCGACATTCAAGAGTTCCTATTTGAGTTAACTTCAGAGAAGTAGTGTCTAATAATGTTTGTTGAACGGGATTCCAACTCTGGCTGGCCTCAAGATCCGTTTCAATTTCTAAGTAGTCTAAGTATTCTTTTACGGCGTAGACAGCTAGAGTATTAAGATAGACCTGTTTAGCTTTGGCAGGATTAATCTGCTGCTTCCGAAAGTTCTCAGCATATCGGTGAGCAGTTAACGTTAGGGCAATAGTAAAAGTCAGTGGGTTTACCTGCGTCATGGTCTAAGATCCTGAGATAGTTACTGAAAGTTATCCTTAAAGATAGGGGAAAATTTTTGACAACACCGTTGGAAAAAACTACTTAAGGTAGGAATTTTAATTTCGAATTTTTCAGAAATCTCCTCCCAGCTACTAGTATCAAATCTGGCTAGTGCGATCGCTTGAAAGCTAGCATCAGGACGATGACGAATGTGAGTTTGACTAAAGATCCCTTCAGGGTCAATGGCAATATACTCCCGTACATCATTAGCGATAGATGATATTTCTGGTGGCTGAGAAAGCTGTTCTAGATCATTGAGATTAGGGAGTTCCTGCGTTTGGTAATCGCTAAAAGTACGTCGGCATTCAATAAGAACTTTATCAAGTCGAAAGTTGACCCAGTTCATAAACTTTTGAGATTTTCCTCGATGAGGATCGTAGGTTTCAATGCGACGACATACATAAGTTAGTGTTTGATTCACAGCTTCTTCGTAGAGTAGCTGATAAAACTGAGGACTAAACTTAGATCGGTGGGGACGAATAAGGCGGTCTGATAAACGAATTGCTTCAACCAGCTCAGTTAACGCATGGTGGCGCTCGAGTGTTTGAGGTTCATGGTGCTGAGCCTCGAGGGCAATTCGTTTAAGGAGATCGTCGTCAACGCTATCGTGACTAGCCTCCAGCAGAAGGTTTGAAGCCCACTTGCGAATTGGAGGTTGGTCAAGAGTATAGGTGTTGATTCTTGCATCAAGTTTTATCAATAAGTGAGCGCGAATTCGATCGCAAATCTCAAGATAAATACCTGAGAGCGGAGCTTGGTTAGATGGGCGACCGATTCTACGCGATCTTAAAATTTCACTAGCAAGCTGATTTAAAGCAATGTGCCCTTCATGGCTATGAAGGGCGTGATTCTGGGCTCTTCTAACGAGTTGAATCAGTGGCTCCTTTGATTTCGGAAAAGCTTGAATTGTATCGCTAATACCCATAGAAAGTTATACAGTAGCTACATTTTGTCAACTGATTTGAACAGGTGATTAGATTTTTTGTATATATTCATTACCTCTATAGCATCACTTTAAATAACTCATTGTAATCAAGTATGAATTATGCAAATTCATGAAAAATGTTGAGAACTGACTGTTGAAATTTTCTGAAGTTTCTATTGGTTTTGCAGTGAAAAATTGAATCTCCGGTAGAAAAATCTTTTTTTGAATTTGCATAATTTTCTGTGCTCGAGAATGAGTCACGGGTATCAAGCATCTGCTTAGTCTTGTCCAACGAGAATTAATGGAAAAGAATCATGAAAACTGCATACACAAACGGTAGTGATGCCAATGACAAGTTACAAGGCACCGATATCAGGGATATTATGAACGGTTTCGATGGTGACGATTCTCTTCATGGTGAAGGTGGAAACGACAGACTCAATGGAGGAACTGGCAATGATTATCTCGATGCTGGCAGCGGCAATGACTATGCATTTGGTGGGGGAGGTAACGATACTTTAGCGGGACGTAATGGTAACGATAGGTTGTTTGGGGGATCGGTAACGACAGAATTGCGGGTGGGAGAGGTAACGACTTCCTAAGCGGTTGGTTTGGTCGAGATAATATTAGCGGCGATAGTGGGAATGACACTATCCTCGGAGGTGATGGTAATGACACTCTAGATGGTGGCTTAGGGCAGGATTCGATTAATGGTGGTGCAGGTAATGACTTGATTGAAGGCGGGGATGGTAACGATCGATTGTTAGGTGATGCTGGTGATGATACTTTGCGAGGAGGTGATGGTCAGAACTTTCTATTTGGTGGCATTGGTAACGATCTCATTGAAGGCGGAGATGCTCAAGATACACTTTGGGGTGCTACTGGAAATGATGCTCTCAGTGGATTTGATGGAAATGACCAACTATATGGATGGTTTGGTAATGATGAGCTCCGTGGTTTAAACGGTGACGATATATTAGAAGGCTCAACAGGAGACGATACGTTGTGGGGGGGCGATGGCAACGACACAATGAACGGTGGTGAAGGTGATGATAGATTCTATGGAGGAGATTTGCTATTTACCGGAGTTAATACAGGAGTCGATACATTAACCTCAGGTAGTAACGCGGACAGCGATTACTTTAGCACCGTTTCATATAACGGCACTGGATATGGAATTATTACGGACTTTGACATTGTAGGAATAGAGTATGACACTATCGCTGTCTCGATACCTTATTCAATTACCTATGGCAGCTTTGCCGGCGACGCTAGAATTGATACTAAAATTTTCGAACAAGGGAATGCAAATAATACTATCGTTATCCTTCAAGATGTTGAGCTTTCTCTAGCGTCTGCTGATAAATTCATAATTTAGTATTGATTGAATGAACTTTGTATTAGTCTCTTGACGAGAGCAATGAAGCCAAATAGTTTCTTTGTTAATGAGCTTCAGTTTAACTAGATATAGAATGATCTAATTCTTGTTAGGCAAGGATTGAAAAATTAGATCTTCTTAGAGGCCTACACTTGAATAAAGCTTATAGTTCAATAACTTAAATATTGAAATTGACTGAGATAATAATTCGATTTTCAATAACTTCATCACGAGTGATGAGGAGATGAAATAAGTTTTATTCTTGAATAGACCTCTTGCATAATTCAACTAACGATACGGTAGAAGACTAAAATCCGAGTCAGATCGCGGCATTTTTTTCATATGTAGCACATCATGAAACTAATATTGCAAGAGGTCTAATATGTGGTTTTTAATTTAAGTCTATATTCTTGCTGCAAATAGCAGAGAAGGTACTTCTACTAGAAGAAAATACAAATAGTTACCTACGCTTACTTTCTGATTTATAAAAAGTAGGATAACTATTTGTATTTTCTCTTGGTATTTAAAAAGAAAAAATTTTTCATGTTTTGCATAAAAGAAAAAAAATGTACTGAGTTACTTTCAGAGATAAGCATTTCGATCTGAATATAATCGTCTGGCTTCTCTAAATTAACTTTCTATTTGATTAACATTCACTAATCCAAAAGGAGAATTTGAGATGGCTCTTATCATAGGAAATAGTAATTCAAATAGCCTCTCTGGGACACCCATTAATGATGTCATGTATGGTCTTGGCCGGGATGACAGAATGTCCGGGAACAACGGAAACGACGTCATGTTTGGCGATCGTAAACCCCGTTCTTTTCCCACTTTCCCATTAGAAATTGCTGGCAATGACTATATGGATGGAGGTGCAGGTAATGATCGGCTGTATGGTGATCCTGGGGATGATACTCTTCTGGGAGGACTAGGTGAGGATACATTATCTGGTGGAATTGGAAATGACCTTCTATTTGGGAATAGTGGAAATGATGTCTTACTAGGTGGCTCAGATAATGATCGTTTATTTGGTCAAGATGGAAACGATCGGATTGAAGCTGGTTCTGGCAATGATTTTGCATTCGGCGGTAATGGCAATGATGATATTTTCGGAAATGCAGGAAGTGATTTTCTGAATGGGAATGCTGGTCAAGATCGCCTTTACGGTGGTTCTGGCAATGATCGTCTCCTTGGGGGTAGTGGGAATGACGTTCTTGTCGGAGTTGATCAAACTGCTTCAAATCCTGGCCAAGGAGAAATAGACAGTTTGACTGGTGGAACTGGTCGAGACAAATTTGTTTTGGGTAACATCGGTGATGTTTTTTATGATGATGGTGTTATTTCTCCTGATAATCAAGGTGAAGCAGACTATGCTTTAATTACAGACTTTGTACCTGGCCTAGATACCATCCAGCTCAATGGGAATGAGAGCTATATTTTGCAAACTGTTGATATTGGTGGCGGCGGTACGGGTATTTACATTGATCAAGGGCTCCAAGGAATCATTGATCCTCCCAATAGTGAGTTTTTCCTTGGTAGAGAACTCGTTGGTGTGGTTCAAGGTGTTGATCTTGGTGAACTCACTGTTAATGATGGTGGCCAACTAACAACTATTACCTAGTTTTGGTATCCATTAGTATAAGTTTCTGTTTTTAATTCCTCAACAATAGATAAGTGATTGAGGGGAAAAGATAGTTTAATTACTTAACTAACTATTTCCCTTCAACCACATCTATTCTTTATATTCTCACCAAATTGACATCAAAAATCTTTGTCATGAATCGATATTTATTATAAAAAAATTTCAATTATCTAAATTATCAAAAATATTTAAAACCGAAGATTATCCTATAAGCTATACTCTGGAATCTTAGTTTGTGACTAGCTTAATTTCTATTTATATATTAACTCTATTACCAGCTATAAAACTATCGT
Source organism: Acaryochloris sp. CCMEE 5410 (assembly GCF_000238775.2). NCBI lineage: Bacteria > Bacillati > Cyanobacteriota > Cyanophyceae > Acaryochloridales > Acaryochloridaceae > Acaryochloris > Acaryochloris sp. CCMEE 5410. The sequence goes on from NZ_AFEJ02000007.1 coordinate 43,709, forward strand.
AAATAGATAACTGCTAGTAATAGGTCCATTTTTAAAATAGTGAGTCAATCTCAAAAATTTTTTCATATAAAAACAAGATAATATAATTTATAGTAAACAATATTTTTAGTACGTTTTTTTAGTGAAGTTAATACTCTATTGGCTTTTATTCTGTGGAATTTAAATTGCATTAATAAAAAAGATCTAGTAACTTATTATAGAGTGAATTTATTAGTAAACTCTTTAAAGGAGCTTAGGAAATGAAAAAAATAAATAAATGCTTGATTTCTGGGACAACCATCTTTTTTCTGATGGGAATCTTAATTAAACCTGCTGAAGCTAAAGGAGGGAAATATTCAACTAGAGTTCCTTTTGATTGTATCCCACAAAGTGAATCGATTGAATCAATTAGAGCAAGTGAAACAAGTGAAACTGAGACTGCTAAGATAGGAGTAAAATTTAATCTTCATACTACTGATAAAAATGAAGTTCCTGCAATAGATTTCAGTGATTCTTCTACTCAAGGAAAATTTAGTAATGTAATTTCTTCTTTTCTAGTAACAATAAGTTGTAATCAGACTTTAAGCTTTAATAGAGGAGATTTACATGCTAATATTTTAAGCTCAAAAAAAGAAATAGAATACAGGATTTTATCACAAGACAAAAAGATTCAACTATTGCTTTTCGTCCCTATCAATAGTGATAAAAGAAGAAGTAGAAATTGCTCAATCAGGAAAAAATCGGACCGGTCTAAAGCAGTCAATAATTTATATCACATTGATTCAACTCGGCTATTATTGTGTGCCACACGATCAAAAATAATTAATAAAGGGAAAGAACTTCATATTGCCCCAATTGAAAAACGAGAAGAACTAGAAGAATGATGAAAAATATTTTTACTAATTTCTCTGTATATTAGTTTTATTCAATGAAATACCCTATTTTGTTTTTCTGGATTCTTGTTGATAGCTTTATGCTATGCCTCTGTTCTCTCATAGATGTTGAAGCGCAAGTATTGCCTGATAATACACTTCCGCAGAATTCTAGAGTTATCAAAAAAGATAATTTAATCAAGATTGAGGGAGGTAGTCAAAGAGGGCAAAATCTATTCCACAGCTTTAATAGCTTTTCAATTATAGATAACCAAACTGCTCATTTTAATAATTCTCTTTTTATCAAAAATATTTTCTCGCGTGTGACATCAAATAAAGCATCTATGATTGATGGAACTCTAAAAACTAATGGAACAGCTAATCTTTTTTTTATTAATCCAAATGGAATTATTTTTGGTAGAAATTCTTCACTAGAAACTGGAGGATCTTTTTTTGGTAGTACAGCTAGCAGTATAATCTTTGATGATAATGCTCGTTTTAATACAATTAATCCAACGCAATCTCTGCTAACTATAAGTGCCCCCATTGGTTTACAGTTTGAAAAACCTTCTCAGGCGATCCGATATCAATCAACAATTACTCAAGGTCTGAATGAATTTGTAAATCCGATTAATAGAGGTTTACAAGTACCAGATGGTAAGACTCTAGCGCTACTCGGAGGTTCAGTTGATGTTTCAGGTGGTCTTATTTTTGCAGATAAAGGAAATATTGAGCTAGGAAGCCTTAATCAAGGAGAGCAGGTCCGATTAGTAACTCAGAATCAAGGTTGGAAAGTAGACTATTCCAACACTCTGAATTTCCAAGATATACTTTTTTCTGAACGAGCTTTAGTTCGTTCTAATGGGGGAGATATCCAGATCAGAGGGAAAAATGTAGGCATTATTGGTGATGCACAGATAGTAAGTGTGGCTACACTAAATCCAGGTGGAGATGTTTTCTTAAATGCTTCTCAGTCGTTAATAATGAGAGGTGCCGACACTCGGTTGGGTACTGAGAGCATTGGAACGGGTGATGCAGGTGATGTGACAGTTGAGGCTAGAGAGATATTTATAAGTGAAGGGGCATTTATTGATGCTCTTCCCCTATCTTCAGGAGATGGAGGAGACTTAAAAATAAATGCGAATGATCTAGTTGAGCTAAGAGGAACAAGTCCTGATGGTTCAATTCCCAGTGGCTTATTTGCTGAAATAGGGCCACAGGTTGCTGGAAACAGCGGTAATTTATCTATCAAGACGCGAAAGTTACGAATAATAGATGGAAGTCAGGTGTCAGTTGTTAATTCGGGGCTAGGAGATGCAGGGAACATATTTATCAATGCCTCAGATTTCGTGGAAATAGTCCAGGCAAAACGACCCGAAGTAGTTATCCCCACTGGTATATTTGCTCAAGTAATAAGTCAAGGAGATGGGGGTGGAATCTTCATAAAAACACAGAAATTTACCCTTCTCAATGGTGCCCAAGTTTCTACTGGTATTTTTGGTAGTGGAAAGGGTGGAGACATAAGTATCAAAGCATTAGACTCAGTTAGATTAGTCGGATCAGCACAGTTTCTAGGTAGAGAATTTTCAAGTGGCCTTTTTTCTTTAGTTGAATTTGAAGGTACTGGCGATGCAGGGAATATTTCCGTTGAGGCAAAACAGATATCTACTACAAGCGGAGCACAGATAACGACTAGTTCACGTAACATCGGTAATGCTGGCTCAATATCTCTAAAAGCTGATTCTATTCTTTTTAGTGGAGCTGGCATTGAAAAAACAAGTGGTGCATTTGTTTCTGCACAACCAGGTTCGATTCGTGATGCTGGAGAGTTGAAAGTTACTGCAGATGATCTGACTGTTGAAAATTACGCTCAACTTTCTGCAATCAATTCTGGTATCGGTAATGGAGGTATTATCGCAATTGATGTAGATATCTTAAATATTCGCGATGGAGGTAGAGTTAGAGCAACTTCTTTAGTTACTGAAAATGCTCCAACAAATAATAGAGGACCTGGCGGATCCATAATGATAAATGCGTCAAGCTCTGTGAATATATCAGGCAGCACTACCTTTGCGAATCAGGTGATAAACAGTACATTATCTACTGAAGCACAAGGCACTGGACGGGCTGGCGACATAACAGTTAATACGAGCAAACTGCTCGTAAACAATGGCGGCACCATTTCAGTATCCACATTAGAGTCAGGGAAAGCAGGTGAAATCAATATTAATGCGAATAATCTAGTATTTCTTTCTGGTGAAGCCAGTGGTGTATTCGCCAATACCACTGGTCAAGGTCGTGGAGGAGATATTAGCGTAATTACCGATCAATTCCATATCCAGGACAATGCCACTATCGATACACGCACTACTGCTAGTGGTATCGGTGGAAACATCTTTATAAAAGCAAATCGATTCGAAGCCACACAAAACGGCAGATTATTAACTACAACTGCAGGTAAAAAAAGAGCTGGGAACATCACACTAGAGATTCGTGATGATTTGATCTTAAAAGGTCAGGGTAGCGGCTTATTTGCAAATACTGGCCCCAACTCAAGTGGACCAGGCGGCAACATCTTCATCGATCCACGTACTGTTAGCATTCTAAATGGAGCAGGGATTGCTGTTGACAGCCAAGGCTCTGGGATCGGAGGAAATATTTTCCTTGAAGCTGGGAGACTTAATTTATCAAATCAAGCTTTTATCTCTGCCGAAACCTTGAATAGTCAAGGTGGAAATATTCGTTTGAATATAGCCAACTTGCTCCTGCTACAAGGTAGAAGTAATATTACAGCAACTGCTGGTCGCAACCAAAACAGCGGTGATGGCGGCAATATTGACATCAACGCTTTACTTATAGCCGCTTTTCCAGATGAAAACAGCGATATATCCGCCAATGCCTTCACGGGGCGGGGGGGCAATGTCACTATCAATACTCAAGGTCTTTTTGGCCTCGAAGCCAGAGACGAACCTACTCCCTTGAGTGATATCACAGCAAGTTCTGAGTTTGGATTCAGTGGCGAAGTTACTTTAAATACCCCTGAAACGGATCCAGATCAAGGTTTAGTTGACTTACCTACAGGTCTAGTACGCCCACAGATAAACCAACGGTGTTCACCTGGTGCTCCTGTTGAATCATCCAGTAGCTTTATAAACAGCGGTCGAGGTGGCTTGCCACCTCGACCAAATGTGCCCAGTGACTCAATCACCATTTGGGAAGATCTACGCTCTCCCCCCCATTCCAAGGCCCTTCAGAAAACGGATCAGAACGAGGTACGAACTCGACCTAACAAGATACTGGAAGCGCAAGGATGGCGGAGAACGGCTACAGGCCAGATACATTTAGTTTCTCAAGGGGCATCGACAACTGTACCCCAGGCAAATTTAACTGTCTGTTTACCAGCTGCTCAGTAACCTAGCACCCTATAGGTCATGGCTAAGCACAAACTTTTCCAACCTTCAAATCACATCAAGCTGATCAAACAAGGAATACGTTTCGGAATTAGTTGTTTGCTAGGGCTTTGGATTGGAGTTTCAAGCCCTATACTCCTGGGTGATTTTTCGATCCAGGCTCAACAAACTCCAGCATTTAAACAGCTCCAAATTGGCACATCACACTACCAACGTAAGCAATATAATCAAGCCGCAACTGCTTGGGAGAAGGCTGCCCAGCAGTTTGCCAATCAAGGTGATTTGCTAAAGCAAAGTATGGCCTTGACCTATCTTTCACTCGCACAACAGCATAGACAGCAGTGGTCTGCCGCCAAAACAACAATCACTCAGAGTCTCGAGCAGCTCCAGGATATTGAACCAAAACAACAATCATCTCAATGGTTACATCTCTATGCTCAGGCACATAATGCTTATGGTCGATTACAACAAGCTTTAGGACGCCCTGAACTTGCTTTAACTCATTGGCAACAAGCTACGCAATTTTACCAAGAACTAAATGATCCGGTAGGAGTTAGAGGAAGTTTAATCAATCAAGCCTTGGCACAGGAAGCAGCAGGATTATACCGGCCAGCTTGTAAAACTCTCATACGTGCCATGAACCTTACGCTCTCATGTGATGTGGATGATGACTCAATTTTGACAGAGCTTCAACAGCAATTCATGGCTCATCCTGATCCTAAAATTCAGGTAATAGGTTTACGAAATCTTAGTAATGTATTGCGACAAATAGGGAGCCTTGCAAAATCACAATCCTTGCTAAAAATAAGCTTGGATCTCGTACTGCCCTTACAATCTCCAGACCTCGAGAGTGCTATTTACTTAAGCCTTGCAGAAACTGAGAGAGCTTTATATCAACAGGCTCTCCAGCAGTCTTTGGAAGTAGGTGAGCTAAAGAATCAATCCCTGCTAAACGATTCCTTAGCACATTACGAGCAAGCCATACGTACTGCCCAGTTAGTTTCAAAAGCAGAGTTCAAACCTGCTACGCAACTACTTGTCATCCAAGGACAACTTCAAACCTTGAGTCTACTTCTCGATTGGCAAACCAGCCTTGATTTCCCCCTGACCCAATCCTCATCCCAACCCCAAAAACTAGCCAAACAGATTCTTGATGGACCATTAGTTAATATGCCAGCTAGCAGAGCTGTCGTATACGCTCAACTTAATCTAGCAAAGAGTTTGTTCCGTCTTGGAAAAATTCAACCTTCAAAATCATGGAGTGAGCGAAGTATCCAATGGGTAACTACTGCACATCAGATGGCTGTGAAGTTGGACGATAACCGTGCAACTTCTGAAGCCCATGGGCTTTTAGGTACTTTTTATCAGCAGAAAGCTTCCTATGTAAAAGCACAAGCTGAGACTGAAGCTGCTCTTTCAATTGCCCAAGCAACACAGGCAAATGATTTAGCATATCAATGGCAATGGCAAATGGGTAAGATTCTGGATGCTCGGCAACAACCTCAACAAGCAATCCAATATTATCAATCAGCTATTCATACACTGCAAGGGCTCAGAAAAGACCTTGTCTTTCTTGCACCGGATGCCCAGCTCTCATTTCGAAATGGTGTTGAGCCTCTCTATCGGCAACTCGTCAATTTGCTTTTATCCTCTAATCCTGAAGCACAAAATTTGCAGCAAGCCCGGTCTGTAATTGATGCCTTACAGACTGTTGAAGTTGAAAACTTTCTACTTCAAACCTGTACCAAAGATCAACTAACAGAGATTGATCAGCTTATCGATCGCACTGAGGTCAACACTGCATTTATTTACACCATTTTTCTCAATGATCAGTTGGGAGTCATCCTAAAACTGCCCCACTCTGATGAACTACAACTCCATACTATTTCTGTCACAAAAGAGACTTTTGATAGCACTTTAGTTGAACTTGCTAGAATACTGCAGTTCAAGCTACCATCACGACTCTCTAAAATTCAGTCAGCTTCAAATCCTATCTATGAATGGTTGATCGCTCCAATTGAAGAAGAACTCATCAAAAATTAAATTAAAAATTTAGTATTTGTGCTGGATGGTCCTCTTCGTAACATCCCCATATCAGCACTTTATGATGGAAAGCAATTCCTGATAGAGAAATATGCCATTAGCACTAGCCCTGGCTTACAACTTCTGGGGCCAAAACCTTTGGATCGTCAGGCTTTACCCACATTGGTCGCAGGTTCCACGGATCCCATGCCTGACTTAGGCCTTAAAAGTCTACCAAAGGTATTAGTTGAGATAAAAAAGATTGCTGCTACTTTGGCTAAAACCGATATCTTACTTAACCAAGCTTTTACTCGTGATTCTCTTCAACGAAGTATTTTAGGTAAGCCAGCTCGAATTGTGCACATTGCTACACACGGACAGTTTAGTTCCCAGGCCAATCAGACCTATATCGTATCCGGGATTGGTGATCGCATCAATATCAATCAACTCGGTGATATTCTCAATAACCGTGATCAAGCACAATCACAACCTATAGAGCTGTTATTCTTAAGCGCATGCCAAACTTTAAAGAGTGATCCACAAGCTGCGCTAGGCATGGCAGGGATGGCTGTGCAATCAGGTGCACGAAGCACTATTGCCTCGTTGTGGTATGCCGATGATGAAGCTAGCGCGGAGCTTGTTGGTAAATTCTATGAGCATTTAATTGATCCGAAAGTGGCAACAAAAGCTGAGGCACTCCGTCTTGCTCAACTTGACTTGATAAATAACCCCCGATTTAATTTACCTGTGTATTGGGCACCATATGTTCTGCTAGGTAATTGGCTTTAGTAAAATACTTGTACCTCCAATAGGTAATGGTTGGATAGCAACTTTGATTACACTTTATCTAGTAATACAAATTACCCAGTTAAATGACCTGTATAGTTTGTCGAAATCGTTGAAGATAAGCCAATCATTGGAGTCAAACATTTCATCCCCACACGGAATTGGTATAAGTCATATTTTAGAAAGAAAAATTCCCCATATTAGGAGGGAGATTTGTTAGTACCTATCAGATTACCGAAACACATTCAATGGAAATTTTTAGACAATCATTTTTTCAGCGGCCATAATAATTCTTCTCTTCAAGAATCGAAAACCATGTTGTAGCAGTATGGAGGGTGATCGATAGATTAGTATATTACTCATTACTCCACCAAAAGCACTAGTAAGATGGAAAACACTGCGGCAAATTTGGTTTTGTTTTACAAACAGGCGGATCACCATCAAAGGGGTCAGTATATGAATGCGCCTGTGCTGACTTGTTACTGCTAGCTAAAGTAAAAGCCCATATAAATATAATAAAAATAAGAGCAGTCCTTGTTGCTTGATGAGTATAAGGATGTGTGAAAGTTATGATCATGATGTCATATCCCTAATGATTGAAAAATTGGCAAAAAACTAGTTCAGTTTCGTAAATAACTCAGTCACTGAAGTAGCGTTTTATGCGAATCATTTGAAATTGGTTGTTATAGGGTTTTTAAATGCAGTATTAGTCGTTTGAGGCCTTAACCGAGACTGTTTAGAGTAATGCGTAAGGGGTTTGCGGAGCAATGGAGCAATAAACAATATTAAGGCTGTAATCTTGACTCGACAACGCTTATAGGCCAATTTTTACCTCTTTACTATTTCTGCCCAGCTTAATTCCCAATTTTGGCCCAAGATTTGCCTCTGTGATTTATTCTGCGTAAACCGATATGGAGCAATACTAACGTTACTACGGTATGTTATTACGTTCCAACATAAAATATGTGGTAGTGTCGCAAAAATAGGGTGTTGGCCTACTGTCAGTGGTAATCTGGGGGGCCATGCTTCTTGTCTCTTCTGTCAATGAAAACTGCTGACCTATTCAAATGGCGTCATTATCAAGCTGAGATCATCCTGCTCAATGTCCGGTGGTATTGCCGCTACCCCCTCAGCTATCGTCACCTAGAAGAGATGATGATGGAGCGGGGATTGGAAGTGGATCACAGCACCATTAATCGGTGGGTTCTCAAATATTCCCCTGAATTGGACAAGCGCTGTCGTCGGCATCTCAAGCCGACCAATGACTCCTGGAGAGTTGACGAAACTTACGTCAAAATCCGCAAAAAGTGGCGCTACCTTTATCGAGCGGTTGACTCTGACGGCTACACCCTCGACTTTTTACTCACAGCAAAGCGGGATGCCAAGGCTGCAAAGCGCTTTCTGACCAAAGCATTGAATGCGCTTCATACCCATGCACCTCGGGTGATCAATGTAGATAAAAATCCAGCGTATCCCCCTGCTGTGGAGCAGTTACAGGAAGAGGAACGGATCCCTGAAGGAGAAAAAATACGGCAGGTCAAATATCTCAACAATATAGTGGAGCAAGATCATAGAGGCATCAAACGTCTTGTGAATCCTGGCATGGGTTTTGGCTCGTTCAATTCCGCCAGAAGAACTTTGAAGGGGTACGAAGCGATGAACATGATCCGCAAAGGTCAGATCAAAAATGTGGGCAAAGATGATCCAATGGGACAGATCTCTTTCATCAATCAAATCTTCGGAGTAGCAGCATAGTCTTGGATGAAACTCAGAGGAGTTTTGTACCTGGAAGCATTATTTGCGACACAACCATCGCATCTATCAAACCAAGGATGCATTTGAGCTAGAAGGCTACAACCGTTCTGATGTCGAAGTCTTCAGCAAACGTCACCGGGCCATCGTCAAAGCGGTTCGGGATGAGGGGCTTGAAGTCACTCCAGAGAACAAGAAGCTGAAGGTACTCCCCACTCGCAAGGCTAAGCGGGGTGTCGGTAAAAAGCTCGAAATCATCCAAGACCACTGGCGAGAAGAAGCCCGCTCTCAAGGGGTTGGTCATCCAGTATTGGCTGAACCCTTGGCGGTAATGCCTGACCCAGACCGAGCCAGGTATGAGGTTGAGAGCGCTATTCGCCATTATGCAGAGTGGTCCTCCATCTTTGAGAAGGACGATATCTATGCCTATGTCTTCAAGACCCTCAAGCGTCAGGGCATGGCTATGGAACAGGTGGATGAGGCCATCAAGCAAAGCAAAGAACTGATCCCCGTTGAGCGTGGATTCACCACCGTCACTGCTGTTGAAGAAGAAGCCCAGATCCACCAGCGCTGGATGGAGGGCCAAGGTCAAGCTCAGCCAATGGTCGCTCATCCTTCCCTTTTGGGGATTAGCGTTGAGCTGAATGAAGACCAGGCCAAGGCCATACTCAATACCCTCACTAGCACTGACCGTTATCAAATCTGGCAGGGCTTTCCAGGGGTGGGCAAGTCCCGAACCCTAGGGGTACTCAAGACTTTACTGAATGGGTCTGGCTTAAATATTCGGGGGTTCAGCCCCACGATTCCAGCGGCGAAGAAGCTCCAAGATGAGCTAGGCATCACGACCAACACCGTTGAGCATCTGGTTCTCCATCAAGTTGATGACAGCCCTAACCAAGTCTGGCTGATTGATGAATCGGGCATGATGAGCCGACGACAGATGAAGGTGATTCTGGAGAAGGCTGAACCCATTGGGGCACAAGTCATCTTCGTGGGGGATGCAGGTCAAAACTCTTCAATTGAGGCGGGCAATCCCTTCAAGTTTATGCAGCGCAATGGAGCCACCACCCACCGAATTGAGGAGATTGTTAGGCAAAAAGTTGATGTCCAGAAGCAAGCCGTTGAACTGATTGCTAGAGGCAGAGGAATTGCAGCACTAGAACTCCTCGATGCCAATGGATATGTGATTGAGTCGGGCGATAAATATGAGATGGCCCAAGCCGCAGCGGATCAGTACCTCGCTCTCCCCCTCAAAGAACAAGAGGAAACCCTGATTATCGCTGGCACCAATGAGGAACGACTCGATACGGAGCAAGCCATTCGTAGAGGCGAGAAACAAGCGGGACGACTCGGGGAATCTAGCAAGATTGTTCAGCTCAAGTCCCGCAACTTGAGTATCGAGCAAAAGCGTCGGGTGGATTGGTATCGAAAAGGGGATTACGTTCGGCTATTGCAAACCTCCCGTTCCGCATCCATCAAGCGGGGACAGCTCTACAAGGTGGAAGCACGAGAGGGAGATGAGCTGGTGGTATCTTCCTTTGGCGGTCGGCTCTATCGATTCAAACCCTCTAAATACAAACTAAAGGAGGTCTACAGTGCCCATAAGTTTGATGTGGCCGTTGGGGATAAGCTCAGATGGACGACAACTATCAAAGAGAACAACTGGATCAACGGTCAGCAGCTCACGGTCACCGCCCTTGATGGTCTGAACATGAAAGTCAGGGACCACGAGGGACGTTCCCATGATGTACCACTGACACAACCGCTTGCCTTGGAATATGACCGGGTGTGGACATCCTACCGCTCCCAGAGTGGCACGAAGAAACGGACGATTGTCATCACCACGAATGACCGGACCTCTAGCCGAGAGCCGTTCCTCGTCGATATTTCTCGCCAAGAACATGAACTAACTGTCTACACCGAGAGCCTGAATAAACTCAGGAATCGGGTCGCCAAATCCAATACCCAAAAAAGTGCTTTAGATTTAATCGAGGGAACCTATGGACACCAACAATCAACAACAGAACGTCAACAATCAACAGCAGATCATCAACGAGCTTCGAATCCAACTCGGTCCACTCACGGACGCGATCACCATCCTGACCAATCAAGTCGAAGAGGTCCAAGCCCAGAACCAACATATCCTAGACGAGAACAGAGAACTCAAGTCCCAGGTCAGAGAACGGATCAACACCATCCCAATGGAAGTCAAAGCCGTTCTCAACCAGTTCATCCAGGAGTTCAAGGAGGCGATGGCATCCAAGAAACCCTCGGATATGAGCGAGTCGATCAAGGAACTCGCCAAGGCAATGGACAACTTAAGGATGAAAATCGAGGATACCAGCGTCTTGCAGTTGACGATGAGCGACAAGGTATTGGAGGCCGCAGAGGAGATCATGCAGATCAAGGACCAGCTCCCGCGACACGCCCCACCCAAGACAGTCGTTCAACAGAATGGGCATCAGCCTCCTCAGACTTAGCAAAACTGGTAAAGACATGGACCCAAAAGCAAGCGCTAGCTGAGAGTGGACTAGAGTCTCAATTGCTGAACCTCGCTCAACGGGTCGATGCCTTATGCCAAAGCTTAGAACCTAATTCCTTTAAAGGTCTAGGCGAATTGGCCGATCTTGCAAGGGAGCTGCAAGGACAAACAGCCCTCGCCCAGAACCTTACTTATATTTCCCAATCCATTGACCAGATTGACCAGACTATCGAACAATCCTTAAGTCAGCAAAGGATTAGGGCCATTGCCGATTCCGTAGCGGAATGGCGAACGGGTCAGGAGCTGGCAAATGCCGTTACCGAAATGGTGGATGTCCTGACTCAGGGATCTGAAGGACTAGACCGGGCAATCATCCGACTCCAAGCGGGGATTGAGGCCACCCAATCTCTGGATGTCCAATTCCCAGCAATGGCTGAGTTGGTCGATGCCGTTCAAGATTGGCAAACTGAGGTGGAAGTCTCTGCAGTCATGGACGAGGTGCAGGACTTGGTTGCGTCAATCACGGTGCCTCAATTCCCTGACATGGGTGACCTAGCTCAGGATGTCCATGACCTCAACGAAGAACAAGCTTTGACTGAGAGTGGCTTGGTTGAGCAGTTGGTTGAGTTGACCACTCAGATTAACGAGCTGGCTAAACCCCAGCAAGTTCAGTTTGAGGGCATAGAGCAGCTTGCCGAAATCGTAAACGAACTCCAGCAAGGACAATCCCTCGCTCAGGTGCAGCCCCAGCTCCAGGCCATCACCCAACAGATTGAAGCCTTTAACGCCAAGCAACCCACTTATTCTTTTGCCAAGATTAAGGAGCTGGCCGATACCGTCAGTGAATGGAGGGCACATGAATCCATTACTCAGCACATTGGCGCACTCAATGATCTGACCGTTCGCGCTCAGCGAAGCCTGAAGACCTTCCCAGCTATGCTGCAATTGGCTAAATCCGTGAAGGCAATGCGCTCAGTTGATGCACTGGTGAATGGGCCAGTTGCAGAACAGCTTAAGGAAGTCGCCCAGCAGTTGACGGACAGGGGGATGAGCGTCACACCTAAGCCCAAGACCATTGACGATCAGGTGTTCTGGAAACCAGACTACTCTGGAGTAGAGCGGCCTGACTATATTGACGAGAAACATTGGGATGAATGGGTGGCTAGCTGTGCTCATCCTGACGTGATTAAAGCAAGATTGCATTCTATTGCTGATGATCAGGTGATTGATCGGTTGCTGGGAGCCAAGATTGAGGACATCGCCACTCGTAGACGGGATGGGTCTTTCAAGACGGTGCGGAGTCAGTATCATATTGAGCCGATCCGAGCCTTGATTAATGATCGGAAGGAACCAGAGGTGTTGAGCTACCGAGAGATGGCTGAAGGCGGTGGCTGGTGGGTTGATGCTGGGGTTGATCCGCTATCCTTTGAGGGGCTTGGACCTAATGAGGAACCAACACTTAGTCTCTATGGCACCTTCAAGCCTGATACTCCCCGTATCGACATGAAGAAAACTCGCAGAGCTAGAGCGAAAGACCCCAATGCCCCACTCAAATATCGCAAGTATGAAAACCCAATGGGGCCAAAACGCGAACTGTTTGAGCGAGATATGGCTTTCCAACCCGTCCCAGATCCCATCGCTAAGCGGATCTTTGCCAAGTATGGAGTCGCCCAAACTGATGAAGAGAAAGCCAAAGGATTCTGGTACACGGTCTACAAGCATCCTGAAATCCCCATCTATCGAACTGAAGGAGATAAAAAAGACGCGGCATTAGTCTCTCAAGGAAGAGTCGTCATTGGTGGTCAGGGGGTCAACATCGGCTATCGGGCCAAGAACCAGCACGATGAAAAGCTCGAAAGACGAGTACTGCACCCGCAACTAGACGTGTTTGCGGTTCCAGGCAGAGAGTTCAGGTATGCCCATGACTGGGATTCTGAGCAGTCCACGGTCTGGAACGTGCGCCGTGAAATGGTCAGAGAAGCTGAACTCATTGAAGAAAGAGACTGCAAGACATGGAGAATTCCTTGGGATTCTGAACAAGGGAAAGGCGTCGATGACCTGATCGCTAATCATGGCCCCATCGCTTTTGAGCGGGCTGACAAGAATGCCTATCCGATGGAGCGGGAAATCACGATGCACTATCGGGGGCAGTACACCCAGATTAAGAAGCGATTGAATCGGCACTTTGGATGCGCGGTGCACGATATTCCCATTTACCTAGAAGCGATGAAGGATGGGGATGCGATGGATGGCATTCGGGTCTTATGGGAGTCTTCCACTGCCCGGTCCTTCCAGCATTACCATGACAAGCAGCACTATATCGAGGGCATCATCAAGCTCTCGGATGCCTATCGTAGACTCGTCAGAAAAGACGGTGACCCCAAGGCCATGCAAATCCTCGTCAACAGACTAAAAAGGGCCCGACCCATTATCAAGGTCGAGGCCAGAAGTCGGAATATAAAACGAGGTCGTGGACGTTAGTCTACGCGACGAGAGTTAATCACCGTACCACCACTAGAACTAATCCAATCAGAACCCGGCATGGGAGGTGGCCCTGGAATAATCTCGGTGCGTCTCATTCCTGATCTATCTTCAATCTCTACGCGACTGCGTTGTTGAGGCTTGGGATCACCGGGTAGCCGCTGACTCCAGGGATCATTAAATGAATTGCCGATTGGATCGTTATACATATCTGACATGGGAATTCTCCTTGATTTGAGTTACAACGTGAAACTGATTCGAGAGAATATACCACCACCCTTATCGGGACATGGTGACTTCTCGTTTGGGCTGTTCTTTCTTCTCCACGGGGGGACGGGCAAGGTTCTTTTTAATCTTGGCGATCAGCTTGCTTGAATCTAGTCCTTTCTCTCGCCTCCGATTAATCGTATCTTTCTGTTCTTGGGTAAATCCAGCGAACTCATCCTGGACTTCTCCTGTAGGATGCTTGGCTTGGGAAGACGCTACTTGTTGATTCTCAGGCTCAGTGGACTGTTCTTTATCATTGGGCTTGGGAGCTTCCGCCTCGGTCTTCTGGCCTTTAGTTTCACTCTGCTGCTGCGCATCCTTGGGGATATCAGCCTCAGCCTTGATATCCTTTCCAGAAAGTCCATATCGATCTGGAATTGCAATACCATTTTGAATCCTAAGAATCGTGCGAGTGCCTACCTTAATCGTCAATGTCCCTTTGAATTTCTCTGGATTCCTCAGTGCCTCTCGAATCATCCGAGACTGCTCTAAATTAACGGAACTGCGATTATGATCGATTATCCCGTCATCATTTAGTCGAAATATCTCTTTCTGATTTAAAAACACTCGCATATTGCCAATTTCAATATTGCGACTTAGCTTCTCAACAATATCCTCGTTGATCATGCGGAGTGGGTCAAGGTCTTCAGATTCCGAGGCTTTCGCTTTCGGTGCTTCCGCTTCAGGTGCTTGAGAGGGTTCAGCCCTTTCTGGTTCTGAGGAGTTGCGGACCACAGCCCTAGCCTCCTCCTCACTCATGCCTTCCTCTTGACCTTGCATCACGACCAGCTCGTCATAGTATTCCTGCAACTGCGGATCTTCGCTGATGTATTCTTGAATGTCAGCATAGGTTAGCTCTTCGTCCAGGGCTTTAGACAATAACTCCGCATATTGGTCTTGGCTTGTGGGGGCATTCTGCACCTCTGCCCCCTGCTCAAAGGCATCATAGTTGGCCTCAGTGGTGACGAGTTTCTGAACGTCTTCAATGTCCATCCCATTAACAGCAGCTTGAGCCACCACTTTCTGATCCAGCTCACTCAATAACGTTGGATTCTCACTGAGGCGAGACTGAATATCCTCCCAGGTCAGATCTGGATTCTTCTCAAATTCACCCAGTAATTGAGAATATTGCTGTTGGGCATCCGTTGATAGTTCCACTGAGGGATTCACGACAGAAGCATTCACTTCCAATACTGTTTGAGCTTCAGGCTCCTGGGTCAGCTCCTGATTAACCTCTGGGGTGGGGTTATCTAGTTTGTATTGCGCCTCCACTGACTCTGCCGTCTGAGTGAGATAGACAGGGACAGAGACATCTTGAAAATTCGCCTCGGTCATCTGAGCTACATTCGGTCCCTGCGATATAATCGCGGTCGCCTCATCAAGTGTTTTGCCTTTAGTGAGAGCCTGATAAATAACCTGTTTGTCGTAGGTTTCCCCTAATTCTGGAGCAGCGTCGATTTTTTCGTAAATACTTTCATAGGTGAGATTGGGGTCATTCTGTTGCTCAGATAGGATCTTTACATATTCATCTCGTCGCTCCATATCGCGCTCTGTGGAGATGGAGGCTTGGTTCTGTGCTTCAGCCATTGTTGCTTGTCTCCTTTGTACGGTTTCCATTGCACTACGAACGTTCTGCTGCACTTGCTCTGGCAGCTTGCTCAAGGTCTCTTCAAACCAATTCTTGGCCCGGTTGATGTAGTGATTCGTCATCCTCCACATATGGACCACGGGACGAGCCACCACAGTTGGAATGCCCTGTCTGGCATAGCTAATGGCTAGCTTGCTCGTGTCCACGATGCCTTTACCGATCATCGTCGGGGCGGCAAACCCACTCAAGGGCCGTGCCCAGGCATCCGTCTTTGCCAGCATGTCTGCGGTTCTCACATTCGCCCAGGCATTGAATGCACTCTGCCTCCCCCATCCAGGCTGTATCTGACCCGCTATCTCAGCAAAGTTCTTGGCGATCTGATCCGCTGCGACGCCATGTATCCCTGAGTGCATCAGATGAGTGGCCTGACCCACTACCCCCGCAACGGCAGGGCCAACGAGGGGGGCATGAGTCGCGGCCACCGCAGCAGCAGGAGGCAAGGCGGCAAACTGGATCAGCTTCTTAGCCACTCGCATCGTGGGAGCCGCTTGAAAAAAGAGTTGTTCTTCCTCCCTGAGTTCTTGATATTTTTTGCTGATGAAATTCTGAAATTCAAGTTTTTCCACTGTTCAAGTTCTCCATATAAAGAGTCCTAATTCGTTGCAAGAGAATGTACCCTCACCGTCCAAACCCTCGATTTTGGCCTCGGTTCCGATTCTGGGTGAGCTTATGGCCGTGGGTTTCCACCGCGACTTTGAGCTGGGCACTCTTCACATACCGCTCAGCCATCTTGGTTGGGTCTTGCACTTTCTCGGCATAGTCGCTCATCCGTAGCTTGGTCTTAATCACATCTGTAGGCGTGTTATTCCGTATCTCCTGCTTCGCCAGTTCCATTGCCTGTTCAGCGGTCTCGATCTTGACCGCGACCCGTGGTTTCCTTAAGGCGGCGGCATTGATGATGACGCTGTTGGTCGCATTCACGGCCTGCTGGCCGATTTGCAACATTTCTCTAAATTGCTGTTCTTCGCTACTCATGCGGCTTTCTCCTCTTGTTGCTTCAATTTGTGGGATTCAACTTCTTGGGTAGAGGGCAGCAGGGCATCGGCGGACACCATGCGGTCGGACATGATTTGCTCTGGAGAATCTAACACCCGCTCTTGGGCCATCAGCACCATGCGCTTGTGGACATGGCTTTTGTACATCCGTTCGCATTCGGTGAACCGCTGCATGTCCGTGCCATTCCGTTTCTTCAAGTTGAAGCGCATCCGAATGGGCCGATCATCCATGCCGGGGTTGGTGCAGATAAATTCCCCTTTCTTGAGTCGCTTGATATCTGAAGCGGTAATCAGCCGCTTCTTTTTCTCCTGTTCATTGCGGGAGCGGCTGTTGCCCATCTTCCCGTAGCTGCGAGATTTGGAATGGTAGTGCTTGGTGTATTCCCCCAAGTCTGCACTCAGGTCTTCTCGGACTTTGTAGCTCCCACTCTTAAAGATGAATTGGGTGGAGGTGTTGTCAAAGATGGACTCTGAGGTCTCCGACTGATATTTAATCTTGGGTTGGCTATAGCTCTGCATGGACACAAAGGAATAAAACCCATAGCTACGATCCAAGGACACCACTTCTTCAAAACTCGGCAGCATCAGTCGGGCGAATTCATCTAGGAACACGCCAAAGGGCCGATCCCGTTCCGTATCCTCATTCAAGTTGCGCTGAATTAAAAGGTGAATGGCAACAGCGACTAATGGGGCCGTTGCTTTCTTGGCTTGTCCATCCAACTCAAAGAAGATGATTTGCTTACCCGGTAGGTCCAAAGGAATGGTGGATTGGGTGGGTTCACGCCCATCGATGGACAGACAGGGGATGGTCTGCCGATTGACCATTGGTAAGAGATAGTTGATGCCACTCGCTAATATGCCACCAGCGGTATCTTGAGTGCCCGTCACGCTCATCAGGCCCACGAGCTGCTGCCGCACCCACATGCCTAAATCGCTATCTACCTTGAATGCCCCTTCTTGGTCAGCCATCTGGATCCGCTCTGCGATACCCGGCAGGCCCATCAAGGCCCAGACCATCGGTAAGTCGGCATAGTCTGCCCGCTTTGCCATCATCAGCAAGGCTTGCAAGAGGTATTCGGCGTGATTGTCGAAAAAGGGATGCTTGTTCGACATATTGATAATCACGTTATCGGATAGGGTTGAGGCGATGGACCGGGCAATCAGTGCATCATCCGCATCCCGCATAAATCCCAGGTAGTCAAAGCCATGACTATAGGACTTGCCCGGAGCAAAGCAGTAGCACTCATAAGGAATTTTTTGCTTGCGGGCATAGGGGATGAATTTCTTCTTCAGGGTGCCTTTGACATCAAAGACAATCAGGGTGTGCCCTTGAAGAATGGCATCCGCTAAGGCCAGCTCAATCACCGTGGCAGTCTTGCCCTTACCAGCCCCACCGACGATGGTGACTAGGGGCTGGAGGTCGGGGAGGATCAGGGGGTCATCGCTACCCAAGCGAAGGGCTATCTCATCCCGTTTTCGGTCCCTGATTTGCTTGAGTCCCAGCATCTTAGCTCGGTGCTGTTCTCGTCTCGTGGCCCACCGGGCATCATCGGGTTCGCGTCTCGTCTCATCCTCAAACCACCACAGGGCAATTAGGATCAGGGCCAATAATCCCGTTAACCAGGGGAGAGGACCACTGAATAGGGGAGACAGGTCAACCCCTTCAGATTGGGGTTGGGGAGGCTGTTCGGTTTTGTGCTGCATCACGCATCCCCCTCAGTCGATTGAGGGACACAGGCGATTCTGTTTTCACCCAGGACGAGGCTAGTTTCACTCTGCTCTGTGATGGTGAAGGAGTCCGTGCGGTCGGGAGCCGTTTGGAAGTGGATTTCCCCAGAGTCCAATTCATAGGTGCCCAGCAGTGCGGGGGATCCTTTGACAGAAATGGCGTAGGAGTTATCCTTGCCCAGCTTTAGTTCAATTTGGCTACCGTGAATGATGAGGCGAGAAATCGGGGTGGATTTATCTTTGAGCTTGAAGTTGAGGTTGCAGCTATACGTCCCCGCAACGGTGGGCTGGCTAGAGCAACCCAGCAGAAGGAGGGGGACTGCTGCAAGAAGTCTGATATTGGTCATGGCGGTCAGAATTATCTACGAGATAACGTACCGCCATG
>NZ_AFEJ02000008.1 GCF_000238775.2 Acaryochloris sp. CCMEE 5410
CTGGGAACGCTGGGCGATAACACCAATATTCTGTTTTGGGTCTCTCAGTTTCTGCTGGATCTCAATCGATATGCTCGAAAGTGTCCATCTCAGAATTTGCAGGCTGTTGTCCTATTTGACGAAGCTGATCTGTACTTGCCTGCACAGGGTAAACCATCAACTAAAGAGCCAATGGAAAGTTTGCTCAAGCGGGCACGTTCAGCCGGACTGGGCATTCTTCTAGCCACACAAAGTCCAGGAGACTTGGACTACAAATGCCGGGACCAAATTTCATCTTGGTTTGTTGGCAAGGTGAAGGAAAACACCGCTCTCAATAAGCTAAAGCCGATGTTAAGTGAGGCAAAGGTAGACGTTACCAGCAAGCTAGCAAATCAAAAAGTCGGTGAGTTCTTTACAATCCG
The DNA here is from genome assembly GCF_000238775.2 of Acaryochloris sp. CCMEE 5410. NCBI lineage: Bacteria > Bacillati > Cyanobacteriota > Cyanophyceae > Acaryochloridales > Acaryochloridaceae > Acaryochloris > Acaryochloris sp. CCMEE 5410. The sequence goes on from NZ_AFEJ02000008.1 coordinate 402, forward strand.
AGCTGGAGAAGTCACTAGTCTGAAGGCAAACATGTCTCTGATTAGGGCTGAGCAGGTTCCGATTGAGACAATTCAGGAACTAGCTATCAGTTCAACAAATCATTAGAGGAACACCCTATCACTCAAATTCAGCGCCAGAAGACGACCGAAAAAACACTAGTCCAGAGATCTGTAATGTCAAAATCAAGTAACGACGATCCGTTTGACCTCGCCCGGTTTGTAGTGGCGCAGAGAGATTCGTTTGATCTAGCATTGTCTGAGGTCAAGAGCGGACGGAAGTTATCACACTGGATGTGGTATGTATTTCCTCAGCTTTCCGGCCTCGGTCGCAGTACAACATCCCAACGCTACGGAATTACGGGTGCGGACGAAGCCTATGCGTACCTTATGCATGGTGTGCTGGGACCACGCCTTCTTGCCATCTGCGATGCAGCACTATGCATTAATGGGCGATCAGCCACTGAAATATTTGGTAAACCTGACGATATGAAGCTTCGATCCTGCGCAACGTTATTCGCGCAAATTTCAAACACAGATTCCGTGTTTCATAAGCTCATCGACAAGTATTTTGATGGAAAGATGGATCCACGAACGGTTGGACTACTACAGGATAGCTGATTCAATGCTGTCTGGATTAGACACATTACCCAAAAAATGGCTAATTTAGGATAGGGAACATCATCACAATCTCCCCTCACACACCACTCAGAAACCGTGTCCACATAGGGCAGTTCAGCCTAACCTCCCACTCCCGTCAACCACTCGCCACTGGCAGTTCCGTCCAACACGTCGTATACCTCGGTGATCGCCACTTCGACTGCATTCGCCAGGTCTGCCTTAGCCCCGAAGCCGCAATCTCCAAAGTCCCACGACCAAACCGATCATTCACCTCATCCATGATCGACATCAGGCGCTTCCGTTTCTCCCAGCCCTCATCCTTCTCCCAGAGATGCCCCTGAATTGTTGTCTCAGGACACAGACCCACCATCAGCACCCCCGCTTTCTGAAATTCCCGGCCTGATTCATAGATTCGCTTCATCGCATTACGAGCAGATTCCACAATTGTCGGAGTGTAGTTGGTGGCAATGGGGAATTGCACCGTCGCAGATTGCCGAAAATACCCAGTCTTAAAAGGGCTTGTCCGTGCGAAGACAACCATTGCCTCCGATACTTGTTCTTGGTGGCGCAGCTTCTCCGCTGCCCTGGATGCATAGGCCGCAATTGCTTCCTGCAAATCCGCTAACTCCGTCACTGGCTGACCGAAAGAGCGAGAGACACAGGTTTCCTTCTTTGGTTTAGCAACCAGCTCCAGGGGCAAACATGAGATACCCCGCAACTCATGGATCATCCTCACCCCCACCACGCCCATTTTTTTGCGGATTAGCCCCTCGTTTGCATCCCGCAGCTCCTTCGCTGTCTCGATACCCTGACTCAACAACCACTTATTGTATTGGCGACCAATCCCCCAGATGTCTGCGACTGGAAAGGTAGCCAAAATCCCTTCAGCATTACGGGCAGTGGAAATATCAAACACCCCACCATACTGCTTTTGCTTTTTTGCTACGTGGTTTGCAATCTTAGAGAGAGTCTTGGAAGTTGCAATGCCAATGGACACAGGAATCCCCGTCCATTGCAACACCGTCTTACGTACCTTATGAGAGTAAGCTGTGGCCTCAGCAAATTCTGGCATTCTCATAAAGCACTCATCAATGGAGTAGATTTCTTGCTCTGGTGTAAAGGTCTCCAGAATCGTCATCACTCTGGAAGACAGGTCACCATACAACGCATAGTTGGAACTGAAAACCCGGACATCGTGTTTCTTGATCAGATCTTGCACTTTGAATAAGGGCACACCCATGATCAGACCCAAGGCTTTAGCTTTGGCATTGGCTGTGACAACACACCCATCATTGTTGGAAGCGATGATCACGGGCTTATGCTGCAAGCGAGGGTTCAGAGCTGACTCACAACTTGCGTAGAATGAGTTGCAGTCACAAAGCCCGATCAGATGCCGTTTCAAGCTTCCAGACCGTGAACTACATAGGTCACGACCCCCCAGACAGAGAAATCCATTCCCCTTTGCACAGTGATGGGAGGATAGTCTGGATTTTCGGCTGTCAGTAAAATTTTCCCTTGGGTTTTACGGAACCGCTTCACCGTAAACTCACCGTCTAGAACCGCGATTACCACGGCTCCATCCACTGGATCAATGGAGCGATCCACAACCAACAAATCCCCAGAGAATATCCCACAGCCTTCCATCGAATCCCCCTCGACTCGCATCAGAAAGGTCGCGGCAGGACGGGGAATCAAGGCATCTTGCAAATTCAGATTTTTCTGCAAATGGTCGTCGGCTGGGCTTGGGAAACCAGCAGAAACTGGAGCTGATAGAAAAGGCAGACACAGAGAATCCGCCCAAGCGACAGGGTGAACTGAGCAAATGAGCATTACATTAATATATATGTACTATTTATATTTAGCACAGTTCCAGTTATTTTCTCTAGGATATTTCTTATTCCTTGGCCGAGACTTAAAGGGGGTCTGGCAGGGAAATTGGCATAAATCCACCCAAAATCCTCGCTACAACTTCTTCCACAGCACTCTCACCAGAAACCACCAGATCAGCCACTGCAACACCAGGCTCAACTAACTCCTTATGAGTGGGCATGACGTTGGCTTGCCATTCTTGGATCACACTGGCCTTCGTTCTCAACTTATCCTTGGAATCTCGGGTAATCCTGCGCTTCATCCTTAGATCATCTGGTGTCGTGACGTAAATTTTGAAGTCTAGGCACTCCAGAATTTCAGGTAGAGTTAGAACGAAAATCCCCTCGACGATGATAAATAGATGGGGATGCACCTGGATAGTCTCTGCTTTCCGGGAATTAGCGATCATGTCGTAAATAGGCAGCTCAACTGATCGACCAGACCGCAGCCGTTCCAGATGAGCGATCATCAGATCAGTCTCCAGTGCTTCTGGTAAGTCATAGTTGCCACAGGGCATGTATCGATAATAGTGATCATGGCTGATGAGTAAAGCTTGACCTGTCCATTATTTCTTTATACGCACAGCTTTAAGGAATTAGATGAACAATTTATGAATTTGCGCCGTTTCGATAATTAGCAGATAAAGAAAATAAAAACCTCCAGTTTTAAAGTTTTACATGCACAGCTCCTTAATTTTTCATACCGAAATGAAAGGAACGTCAGCTCTTTCAACCCCTAGTACTTGTTGACAGCCATTGCAAAAATTACTGAAATTAATCCAATCAATCCAAAAGAAATAGAATTTAGTTTGGCCTTGAGGTTCAGGGGTTCCCCCTTGCTCGGGGGCAATTTAAGCGCTGCCACGACAGGTTTATCCTGTATTCTCAAACTAGGTTTAGTTACCCAGTTTAAAAATATTGCTCCCGGCAGAAGGTGCGACCTTAACACCATGCTCAGACAAGTCCGAGCAGAAGCGGACAACTACTTGCATGGAACACAAAAGTAGTGAATCACATGGGCACTGGAAAGCAGTGAAACTGGCTCTCACTTATCACAGATACTCTGAAGCACCTGCTCGCGATAGTTTTTATTCTACTCCTGTCACTGAGACCTTTTCAGGTTGTTCATTGGACGAAGTAAATCAAAATTTGAAAAAGACTTGAATCATCTGCCTATCAAGAATGTGATTTATTCATTCATTCATTTGTTGTCGGCAAATTTCTAAATTTCTTTGAATTGTAAGTGTATCGGGGTGTTCGGTGCCCATGAGCTTCTGATTCATCTGCAAGGCTTGCACATAGAGGGGTTCTGCCTCCTCATACCGTCCTTGGTAGTAGTAGAGTAAGGCCAGGTTATTGAGGCTATTCGCGACATCGGGGTGTTCGGTGCCCATGAGCTTCTGTCTCATCTGCAACGCTTGCAAAAAGAGGGGTTCTGCCTTCTTATATCGTCTTTGGTTTCTATAATTCGCTGCCAGACTCAGAATGCTATTCGCGACATCGGGGTGTTCGGTGCCCATGAGCTTCTGTCTCATCTGCAACGCTTGCAAAAAGAGGGGTTCTGCCTCCTCATGCCGTCCTTGGTCGGAGTAGAGTAAGGCCAGGTTATTGAGGCTACTCGCGACATAGGGGTGTTTGGTGCCCATGAGCTTCCGTATCATTTGTAGAGCTTGCAAAAAGAGAGGTTCTGCTTCCTCATACCGCTCTTGGTTGTAGTAGAGTTCTGCCAGGTTATTGAGGCTAGTCGCGACATCGGAGTGTTCGGTGCCCATGAGCTTCTGTCTCACCTGCAACGCTTGCGAATAGAGGGATTCTGCCTCCTCATACCGTCCTTGATTTCTGTAGAGTGCTGCCAGGTTATTGAGGCTAGTCGCGACATCAGGGTGTTCGGTGCCCATGAGCTTCTGTCTCATCTGCAACGCTTGCGAATAGAGGGATTCTGCCTCCTCATACCGTCCTTGGTTTCTGTAGAGTTCTGCCAGGTTATTGAGGCTAGTCGCGACATCAGGGTGTTCGGTGCCCATGAGCTTCTGTCTCATCTGCAACGCTTGCAAATAGAGGGGTTCGGCTTCCTCATACCGTCCTTGGTTTCTGTAGAGTTCTGCCAGGTTATTGAGGCTAGTTGCGACATCGGGGTGTTCGGTGCCCATGAGCTTCTGTCTCATCTGCAACGCTTGCAAATAGAGGGGTTCTGCCCGACCATACTTCCCCCTCTCGGATAACGAATAACCCCTGTGGTTGAGTGCGTATGCTAGATCAATTGAATCCTCTTGAACTTGAATTAATTTATAGTCTGCCAATTGGGTTTCTAATTCATTGGCTTCTTCATCCTGACCAATATGTTTCAAGATTCCAATACGGGCTTGAATAATCGATGTGTAAAATGCATGAGTTGGTCCTAGTAATTGTTCTGCTAACTGAGAGGCAATAGTAAATTGATAAAAAGCTTCACTCAGATGTCTTTCTCCCATCTGAACCATTAGATTGCCTAATAAACAGTGGCACTCAATAGCTAAATAGGTCTCATGCTTACCAATTAATTCTAGCTTTTGTAAAGCTTGCCTACAGAGATGAGTAGCATCATCAAGAGTATGAGGTGTGCTGACTATTTGGGCAGCAAAATACTGATATTGAGCAAGTTGTAAGCGTGGAACGACAGCCTGCTTTTCAATAACGCTGAGGGATAATTTACTATAGTGGATAGCTTCTTGATGCTTCTTGGATGTATTTTGCTGCTGTGTAACCAGTGCCAGTTGCATTGCGGACTCTGCAATTGCAAGATCAGAATCCTCAAGCTTTGTTTGACGCAGGGTCAATGAATTGAAGGCAGCATTGTCCGCATCATATATTCTCTGAGTTCTCAAATACGCTTCAGATAATAAGTACTCAGTCTCCGCAGCGTCAAGACCATCATCAAGCTCTACGTTCTCCCATTGATCCCGAGCTGTTTCAAGAACCTCTATCGCCAATTGAAATTCTCTAGTGGCTATATAGGATTCTCCTAGGTATAAATATGCATGGGTTTGCAGGATTTCTGATAAGTCCTCTGAATCTGTAATGTCTACTAGCACTGGAATCACCTCTTGGTGATGCTGCGCTTCCTGTTCTAGTTGGATTCGTTTAAGAACCCACTCAATGTTGTCATCAACGTTTGCAGAGAAAAGAGCATGATGGGTAGCCTGTTGGATATCACTGGAAAGCCCAGTATAGGATTCGATTCGCTGTTGATAAATCTCAAATAGCCGCTGATGGATTTCACTACTTAACACTGTGTCAATATGAGTATGCAAGTATTCTTTCCAAAGTGGGTTTAGGGAAGCTTTTTCATCCCCAAGTACCTCGATATATGGGGAATCTGAGATGATATTTTGGCTTTCTGAAAGGGATATACCTACAATCTCTGTGAGAGCTTCTAGAATCTGGGCATCCCAAAAGTTTGGAACGGAGAGTACTTGATACAGCTTGTAGAGTCTTGAACCCCAGATATCAGCTTGATTACCTAAAAGCTCTGATATGGATGAAGGGAATTTGTAGGGCTTATCGGTCCTTCCATAATGCTCATCCCAACTACTAAGAATGGCATTTAAGTACTGAGGATTGCCCAAGGAGAGATCAATCATTTTCTCTCGATGAGCTAGATCATCTATCTCATAGTCTTGAAGGATTTGATTTACTTCAGGATTAGTTAAAGGAAGAATCGGATGTTGCTCAGCATCTTCCATCCAATTCAGTTTTTTGTCTGTTGTCATTACCCATAGGATGTAGGGACTAGCTTCTGACTGATCCATCATCTGCTCTAGCCAAAGACATTGTTGAGTCTCTGGGTGAGTTTCTAGTGCCTCATATCCATCGATGAAGATCACTAATTTCTGTTTATCTGGAGGTAATTTGGACTGTTGATAATGACGTTTCAGGCTTCTAGCAAGAAAAAGAGGCAAGTATTGACTAATATCACTGGGACTCAAGCTGTTGTCTTTGAGTTCTTTTAGGTCTTCTGCCCCCCTCTCCATCCACCATTGCCTTGCTCGCTGATTGAGGTGAAGAGCAAACCAATTGAGTTTTTCCCAAAAAGAATTCAGGGATAACCCAGCTTCAAAAACCTCAATAAGTTCTGGGGTGGTGGATTTTATGAGTTCTAAAGCTGTGGAAGTAACTTCTTCTATCCCGACATCTTTGAGAAGTTCTTGCTTATTTAAATCCTTACTCGCCCCAATGATGCCTGAATAGGGACTCACCTTTCCTGTGATGGTGCCCAATCTATCTATCTTCTTCAACCTTTTTTGATAGCTCAAACTATCGAGAGGCATATAAAAATAGCGATCTGAAAGGTAGAGCCATAAGGCATAGTCAAAGACACTAAAGTCAATGTCTCTGTTTTTGAGTTGTCTACGGAGGTCAAGCAAACATTCGATAGAGGCTTGCTTGCCTTCTGTTCTTAACCCATAAGCATCCAAGCGGACAGTTGGAATGGCTTCCCTAGTGACTGACTTATACAGGTCTCTGTTGACATGCCAACTTACTTCTGGTGAACCATACAGAACCAGAATGTTACGTGCCTTGAAACCTAAAGCGCTGAACTTTTGTGTAACTGCTTGCTTATAGGTGGTGCAGGGATGCTCGAAGTGGGCTTTAGGAATGGGCACTATCGTATTTCACTGAAATGACTGAGGTCCAAACTTAATCTAATTATTTCATTCAAAGACAAAAACACCGCTGTTGGCACCTATAGCTCATAACATTTATCAGGCGTTACCTAGAGATTTACGCAAGTCTTCATGAAGACTGGAGGTCTGTAGTACACCAATGGCGGCTAGTTGTCTCAGAAATAGTGCAGCTAATTATTTAATGATTTTATTTTTCTCTCAGAAATAGTGCAGGTAGTCACGTGAGATTATCTCAGCCCCCTATTCGTTAGAAGCCCTATAAACAGGTGTTCTGAGGATTTGAGCTTCAGTCCAAATGAGTTCAGTCAATCCAACTGCCATGGCAGGAGTTCTCTGTTGAAATCGCTTTTTACCCTCCGGTACTTCAAGAGGAGAACGTAAACTGCGATGCTCTCTCACCCAGTTGTAGACTGTTGCACTCCACCAGGCAACGGCTTGACGAGTGTCACTGCGGTGAGCGAAAGCAAGTGAGCGTCTGACTTGATGAGCATTCATCCGTCGTGCAGTACCATTGAAACGCTCCACAGTTGAGGTATTGGGAGTGTTGTAACCCATTTTGTCTAGCGCCTGGTTGATGCGTTGCCAGCTCCCATGGGCTTTGCTCACCTCTACGGTTTCTAACTTTTGCCCCTGACGATGTTTGATGACTTGGACGTGGGCAAGGGTTCGAGGAATCCGGTATTTTGAGTTGGGTGGGCGCCCCATGTTGCTCTGACGGGGGGGAGGTAGGATACCCCGAAGATGATGGGGAACAGGGTACGATAACTCGCTTCTCCATCGGTCATCAGCACCAGGTCTCGGGGATGGGCCAGTCGTTTGTGAGTGGCTCGCATCAGCCTATCTATTAGGTTTATGTCACGGGGGCCAACTTCGACTTGGACGATGAATTTACTCGCAGTATCAATGGCAACGGCATCCCAACATTGCTGCTGCTTGATAGCGACGTATCCATGACGCTCATCCATCTCTAATACGTCGATGTCCAATTGCTGAGCTTCCTGCTCATGAAAGTCCTGGGCATGTTGACCAAATTTGAGGCTCAGACGTTTCACCGTGTCCGGGTGGGTATAGGTCAGGCGTGATGTTCCTTTGATAGAGGTCCCTTCTGCAATTTGACGACCTACTTCTATTGCACGAGATTCAGGAATTTTTGTATTCCAAAAGGCGGTGTTCTTGCGTTCACTGAACTCTGCTCCACAGCAACGACAGCGTAGATATCGAATCTGATCTTGTCCATAGACTTTGCGCACGATTAAATTCTCAAGGCCCGCTTGACCATAGCTCTCACATTTTGAGTTCACGCAAGCTAGCTCTGAAAGTAAAGGCCGTTTTCTCTCTTTCATGGGAGTATCTTGGCTAATGACTCCCTTCAGTAGAACCTTTTTCGGGTCTCCCTTAGCGAAAGGGGCTGAGATAATCTCACCTGACTACCATAGTGCATCTAGCTCTTGAAAACTCATTCTTGAGTATCATTACTTATAAATCAGCAGAATATTCTCTGAGTTCAGTTTGTAGCGATTCAAAGTTGTGCAGATAATTCTATAAATTGCTCATTCTTGTGCATACAAAGAAATAATGGACATGACCGGACAGACGATCCACTAAAGCTTGGGCCAACGTGGTTTTGCCTGCGCCACTACCGCCAGCGATACCAATGATTTTTGGGGTGGTCATTCGGTTCACTTTCTCTTGGGATTTTCAAGTTAAAACATAAATATGAAACAACATTATCAAAGTATTCTTTTATCACTTTGTACAAAGATAGATTTATAAACTTACAACATACGAGATTTACAAAAGTAAAAAATTACACTTTTATAAATTTGCACTTTTAGATAGTTACATTTTTTTAAGTATACAAGTATATAAATATCTACTTAGCTAAACTGTGTGAGTTCAAATTTTTCATAGTTGAACTTGTAGAAATGGATAAATATGAAAATTGTTAGTTCTGTATCTTTAGCAGGTGGCCAGGGCAAAACTACTGTTACTCTATTCACTGCCAGACTTCTGTCTGATAAAGGATATAAGGTACTTGTCATTGATGCGGATCCGCAAAGTAGTTTGACTACTTTCTTAGGGCACCAGGTTGAACCAGAAGAGGCAACACTTCTGGAAGTCCTCAAAAAAACCGTCAGCCCAACAGACGGAATCTATGAAACAGCTTATAAGGATTTGTATCTGATACCCTCAGATGATGCACTCGATTCCGTACAAGATTACCTAGCAAGTAGTGGCACGGGTGCGTTCACACTCAAAAGGCGATTAAACCGCATAAAGGATCTGTTCGATTATTGTGTTATCGATGCTCCTCCACAGCGATCTCAAATTTCATTAACGGTGATTAGTGCCTCTGATGGGGTTGCTGTTCCCGTAGAAGCCAGTGTGAAGGGTTTACAGTCACTTTTAAGAACGTCCGAACTAATTACTGATCTTAAAGAGGAGCAAGAAGCTTTCGACGGAGAAATCTTGGGTGTTATCCCCTTTAGAGACCGATGGGTGGGTATGAACCGAACAACTGAAAGTGAAAGCAACATACAGTCGATGAAGGATATTACACAAGACTGGCTTGATTCAGACTGCATCCTTCCAGCTATTCGAGAATCAGAGAAATATAAGCAAGCACTCAACCGAGGACAGACCCTACATGAAATGGGCCATGAGAGCCTTGCATATCCAATTGAAGTATTAGTTAGCAAGATTCTGGAGTTGTAACAAATGGTAGACAACAAAGATAAAGGTGATATTCGCAGTTTAATTACTAGCAAAAAGAGAAAAAAGGTACCCCCTCGTGATGCATCCCTTGTATCAAATTCTAAGAAAACTCTGCCATCAGAAGAAATTCAAACATCAGACATACCTGAATTAAAGGCTGAACTGGATTCATTACCAAAAATGGGAAAACGACTTGCAGTAAACTTACAAGAAGAAATCAGGCAGTCCTTGATGGAGTTATGCGATCAAGTTGATGTCACGCCTGACACATTTATTGAAGCATCTGTTGTTGCATTGAAATCACAACCGGAATTACTAAAAGAGATTCTGGATGATGCCCAAGTGAGATTAGCACAACGCAAACAAGCTGGTGTTATTCGCAGAACCCTTACCATGATGGAAAAGTACGGGACTTAATGCCTGATTTATTAAACAATAAAAGTGCAAAATTACAAATGAATAAATTTGCACTTTTATACTTTTGCACTTTTATATATTTAAAAGATTGTAATACAATAAATACATAATTCAAGAGCTGTTGCCGATATCCCTCGCCGGGGGGTGGTCGCTAAATTCTTCAGGGACAGGAACTATTCAGTAGCTACGATCGCAAGTCAACTACCCCTGGCTTCACAGGGACCGCACTATCCTCCGATTTTTCCTTGCCCAATTCAATGAGACGGACAGGCGGGATGTCGGAAGTTTGAGAGAAACGCGACATAATTTTGACCACAGAGCATGAACTTGCAGATCACTATATAAGATCGGGGATTTTAATTCCAGATTTGTGACCAAAATCTGTATTACACGAAAAAATACACGAAATATTGGTATGGTATCCTGGGTTTGTACAATTCTTTCCCCACCTAGGTTCTACCCTTTATGCCGTGGGGAGTGAATATCCAGGAGTCTGAAGCCGATGCAAACTCAGCTACCTGTTGCCGAAACAACGAAGACGATGCCCGCTGAGCAACGCCTCACCCTCAATAATGTTTCTTGGGACACCTATGAAAAAATTCTGGATGCCTTTGGTGAACATCGAGCAGCACATATCACCTATGACGAGGGAGTGCTAGAGTTCATGGTTCCGTTGGAAGCACATGAAAATCCGAGTGAGGCCCTTGGATCGATGATTTTTAATTTGGTCGTCGATTGCGATCTAACGATCAAATCGATGGCTTCGACGACCTTGCGGCGCAAACAGTTGCAGAAGGGAGCTGAACCGGATAAATGTTTCTATATCCAAAATGAACCGTTGGTCAGAGGCAAAACCGTTGATATAGAGAAGGATCCGCCCCCTGACTTGGTGATGGAAGTCGATATCACTCACTCAGATATCAACAAAAATGCCCTCTACGCAAAACTAGGCATTCCTGAGTTTTGGCGCTTCAATGGCGAGACACTGCGGATTCTCCAACTGAAAGACGGCCAATATCAAGAAGTGGAGGTCAGTCCTACTTTCCCTTGGTTAGACAAGAAGGTGATCTATGGCTACTTAGAGGAATGTCGCTCTCTGGGGGAGGCTCAAGCGATGAGAAATTTTCGGAAGTGGCTCCAGGAAAATAAGCCCAGTTAGAGGTTTAAGGAATGCCACTGCCCCCGAACCCCAAATGCTTAGCTTGTATTGGTTACTCCAGGGCAGAAGCCAAGCGAGTGCATGGTCCCCAAGGCGATGACTGCTGGAAGGATAATACCTGTGATCGCAAACGGAATCACTACCGTCACCGTAAGGAAAGCAATGCCAAGCGAAAGGGGGAGTATGCGGAGCAGAAGGCGAAATCAACACCAGCCGAAACTACTGAAATCCTCTCGATTCCCGTCCAAGCCCCTTCCGTGGCTCTGCTATACCTCTACAAGGAAAAGCCCAAGGATACCCATCTCCATGCCCTGGCCATCAGTGTTTGGCAGGGGAGTGAGAAGTTAGCGGAAATTGAGGCTGTCCACTGTATGGGGATGACCAATACCCAAGTGAATCGTTATTTGAAGGAGGTGCTGAAGGTACTACAAGAACGATACGGAATCACGGAGTTTGAACCCCCGATCCGCTTGGAACCTTCTGAGTGTGAAATTGCGGATTGTCCGCTGAAGGATAAGCGCCATGTTTACACAGCTTGAGCTAGATTTTGCCAGTGCGTTAGCCTCTGCTTTGGACGGACCGGAGCAGGCCCTAGGAGCAGTATTTGCAACAGTTTTCTCACTATGAGCAGCTCTGGTTGCCTAGTGAAGTATGGTCTGTGCCAGTAGTAACTAAAAAAGTGGACTTTGCTGTTAAGTTATCGTCGAGCCTTAGATTTCAGTGAACCTATTTGCCCCTCGGGCAAACTCCAAAGTTGAGTTACCGCTTCTTTCATTGAGAACTAGCCAACCTGTCAAACCAACCAGAGTAAGGACTGCTCCTGTAACAACCAACCAAATTTGGCGACTCACTGGTTTGTTCAGCTCTTTTAGAATTTCCTCTCGTGAAAGACGGACCGTCTCTTTTGCACGTTGAGTATGCTGCTGTAGCGGAGTTTGATAATTCTGAGCTGTTGATTTGGACTTAGCCGTTAAGACCTCAGTCAATTCAGCCATAGGGACATTGGAACCAGCGACAGTCGCCTTAGTATCGATGACATCCGATTTCAGGCTCTGGTAGGAGAGTGATTCAATATAATTCAGAAACTCCACCTGCCCCATCTCTAGCGTTAGATACGTCGCTTTAACTCCCTTGCCAAAGTAAACAACATCTTTTGTCCTAAGTTCGTGTATCGAACCACGCTTACCATTGATGTAAACTCCATTAGCACTGGGCTTTCCTTGAGAATTACCATCTATGATTCGATAGCGATGTCCCTGCTGAGCAAGCGGTACTCTCACTAGCATGGCATGCTGCCGGGAAGTAGACGGATCGCACAAAACAATGGCATTGGTTGCATCCCGACCGATTGAATAAGCAACCTCAGTTAATTTAATAATGCGCCGTTCCTTTCCTTCATCAATGATGAGCAGATGATGTTCCAAGGATTCGTTTGGGGAATGAGACATAGTCAAAAAAGAAAGAGTTCTGGGGTACTAATAATCGTTCGAGAAGTTTGAGTGTTGAAATGAAACCACATCTTGGATTTGGAAAAATTGGAGGTCTACTTGAAACACAGCACTTTAGATGTAGTGGCTCAGTAGTACTTGTAGACCAATAGTTTTGTTATCTAATTATTGAATAGTTCTATCTCAAGAATATTTTTCTTCCATTACAGTGATATTCAACTCATCCCACTGTGATCTGCATCACAATGATTTGCATCGCTAGCACCCTCGAACAAGTGGGGCATGAGGATTGAGCTGACGTTCAAGCAAAGAACTGTATAGGTTTACTCCCTAGAATTACGTACACATCAACGTTTTTATATTCCTCTCTGCATAGCAAATTGAGTATATTCTCTGTCGCCAGCAACTACACCCAAAAGACACGATCAAGAGAGGGTAAACCTTTCGCTAGGAATCCTATCTTCCTTAAGGCATTCACTGTTCTAGGTTTCTCATTTTGGCTGTAACGTCAACGTTACGCCTGAGAAACGCACCCTTCCTAGTGGGTACTTATTGCAACAGCCTTTTATGGATAAGCCAACTAAACAGGTACAAACCTTGAGGTAAACCTTGCCAAATCTGCCCCATCATCTTGCCACTCTTCATTCCCGAACATCCAACCACTCTGCATTATTTTCCAATCAGCAAGAACGGGGATTCGCCTTACCGCTAGCTATGGGATTGGGCTTCGTAATGGTTATTTTGGGCTTATCGACGATGATTATTGCCCAAAGCGACCGAACAACGTCCTGGAACCGGAAAGAGTCTGGGGCAAGTTTGGCCATTTCCGAAGGGGGCATGGCTCGAATGCTGTCTCAAATGACCCAGCCGAATAATCGAATTTTATTGACGCGAAGCTACGATACGATCAATCCAAAAACTGGAAGTACCTATCTTGGTCCTGATGGCATTCTCAATTCTGGGGATGAAGAAGCAACTGCTGTTGACGAATGGACAGGATATACGGGCACCACTTCATCTCCGTGTGACACTACTGCAACGACAATTACGCCTAGTATTACAACCTCAGGAGCAATGAGTTCTGGTGGTCAATATCAACTCAAAGCCTATCGGTATAATCCCACAGAACAAACGGGGACTCTGCTCATAGAAGGGAAACATGGAGAACGAGTGTCTTATGTGCTTTCTACACTAGTCATACAGTCCGAGATAGAAAATTTCCCTGGTGTTCTAGCAATGCAGGGGGCCTTTATTCGAGGGCGTACCCTCATTGGCCAACATGCCAATCTCTACTACGATCCGGCTTGGTCTGCGGACAACAGCTTGACGGATAAGTCAGCACCGAGTGATAGCGATCGCTCCTCGTATCTCAACGCCATTTACTCAACAGCAACGGATGGTCCAGGTAATGATCTCATTGCAGGCAACATTGTGGGATGCCAAATTACGCAGACACTATCAGTGGACTTACCTGGAACAGTTACGAGTTTAGGCAACGTTGAGAGTAGCACCACTCTCTCAGCGGTCAACAGCCCCTACCATATCCAAGAGCTGAAACTGGATGGTGCAGATGTAGTGAACGTGGATACGACAGATGGGCCGGTCTACCTTTATGTCACTGACTCCTTTGAACTACGAGGCAATTCTCAACTGAGAAACACTCGCTCGGATGGTCAACAGCCACGAGTGGGAGATTTACGGATTATTGTTCATAATTCAATTGGTTCAACGCCTCCTATCGATTTATTTGATAACTCTTGTATTGACACTGCATTCATTTACAACAAGATTAATGATCTCCACTTACAGGGGACTGGAGATGGTTGCCCCAGTAGTGGAAATACCAATTTTGATGGTGTCGCTTGGGTGGAAGATGTTGTCAGTTCCATCAACATTGATCCCCATACTCGTATGGTGCCATCCGAAGATGATGACATTATCACGACCAATGGCAGCACCAGTGGAATTCGAGTGCCCAATAATGTTTCCAGTCTGGCTGATGTAGTGGGGGGTGTTGGCATCACCCCCAACAATAAGTTTGGCTATGTGAAACATTGGCAACGGGTGAGGTTGTAGTCATGCCTCAAATTAGATCGATGCGCCAAACCACCCTGTGGTTATGGTTGTATTTGAAGCGCCCGAAAGTGTCTTCATCGGTAGATGCTTCAAACCCACTCTTTGAGGCTGATAGCGGGTTTACTTTAATCGAAGTATTGGTAGCCATGATTGTTGCTGCAGTGTTTGTCTCCATGACCATGCAAGCCATCGTGACTTCAGCGGCCTTCCGGGTGGTTGCCACGCAATATGACGAGGCCGTGAGTTGGATCCAGGAAGACTTGGAAACCGTTGTCAATCAAGCAGCACAATATGAAATTACGACTCAACCCTATTCCTCTCGATGTCTAGCTACCCTCAGCAGCGATGGGTTTGCATCAGGTTTTCTCAATGATTCAGTCACGGGGTTAGGGGGAGCCTCCGCAACCATTGGTCCAAGAGCATTAGGTGGGAAATACTATACCCTTACTCGAACCGCCAACTATACAAGTTCTTCTGATCCATATCGGTTGTTAAACATCACTTATCAAGTGACGGAACAAGGAGGCAGTAAACCGATAGCCATAGTAAATACTGAGGTGATTCCTCACGCCGTCTTCAAATGCCCCTGAAACCATAGTTAATATGACGCCGCCATCTTGGCCAGATACGACCTGAATGGGTGAACTCTCAAGGGTAAGATTTTC
>NZ_AFEJ02000009.1 GCF_000238775.2 Acaryochloris sp. CCMEE 5410
GGAGTGCTTTGAGGTAAATTTTTACCTTTAGAAATAATTTTATCGGTGCCCCAAAGACAAACCGGGAGGAGAGGGGCTTGAATCTTACTAGCAATGAGAGCTGCCCCATGCTTCGGATCTGTAATTCGTCCATCAAGGGTACGGGTGCCTTGCAAAAAAATACCGGCCGCCCATCCCTGATCTAAAGACGCCAAGGCAGCACGAATCGCACTCCGATCAGCGGATCCTCGCTTGACGGGATAAGCACCATACCATCGAATAAGTGTGGACAAAACTGGGACTTGAAACAGTTCCTCTTTCGCCATAAAAGCTACAGGCCGACCCATACAATTAGATAGAATCGGGGGGTCAAAATCACTGGCATGATTACTGACGACGACTAAGGGTCCCTGCTGAGGAACGCGTTCGGCATTATGGATTTGACCCCGAAAATAGACATGCAAAGAGGGGTTAACCACTGTCCATTTGAACAAGTGGTAGAGGGCCAAACTGATTTTGGGCTCCCGCTGTTGTGGCATAGGGTAAACCTCGGCAATTAAATCAATTGGTCTGACTCACATTATCAAATCATAGTGGGTCTGGATATTTGGTGAACTCACTCCTCCTAGTATTATGATCCAGAAACTCTGCAATCCTTCCGGGGGAATCAACACAATTGCAGCCTAATTGCTGTGTTGGTCAAACCATTAAATCCTCAGAAAATAACTAAGTTATCTACAGTAAGGACTGAAAAATCTTAGGTTTTAATCTGTTTATTAAATTAGCCTAAATCATCCGAATGGCTGAGGTTAACTCAGTAAGTTTCACTTCATTCTTTCAGTTTCTCAGATGATTTAGCAGACATTAATTTCTATCTCTTATTATAGTGTGAATTTGAGATTGGCAGTTGTATTGATTATGGCCATTTTATAGAACTGAAACTAAACAATAATGGCGACAAGATAATCCATCCTCTTCCCGTCATGTCTGCCTCCACTATCCGCAGCATCAGTGGTGAAAGTAGAAAATTAAATTTACTTTGATTAATTACTCTTGGATGGTTATGATTTTCTGATCAATTATAGCCCAAATTCCATCAAATATAAAGGGTGGATATCACCCTGATAAGAGCAGTTTTAAATGCAGCACAATTTATACATACAGCTATTTTTCAAAAGTTATATATTGTCAACGGTCACCATGAAGGCCAAGCTGCAAGTTCTCATTCCAAAGGAAGATATAGAATCGTGGGGCTATTGGAATTCTTTTCCTCAGATATTGGCGTAGATTTAGGGACCGCCAATACGCTGGTCTATGTCAAAGGCAAAGGCATCTTGGTGCGCAACCCTTCTGTCATAGCAGTAGATGCTGAAAACCAGTCAGTAATTGCAGTGGGGGAAAAAGCACAGCGCTTAGGCGGCCGTCAACCTAGCAATATCCTAGTCAGATATCCTCTGCGAGATGGTGTGATCACGGATTTAGACATTGCCTATAAATTACTGCAACAAGTCTTGGAACAAGCTCAAATAAGTCGCTCCTTGTTTCCTCCGCGCTTGATAATGGCTGTTCCTAATGGTGCCACTACTATCGAGCAACGAGCGCTTCAAGATATTGCCGAGCAGGCTGGTGCGAAGGAAGTGTTCATTATTGATGAAGCGATCGCAGCCGCTATCGGTGCAGGTCTCCCCATCGATAAACCTTTGGGAAATATGATTGTGGATATTGGCGGTGGTACCACTGAGGTCGCCGTTCTAAGTTTGTGTGGTGTGCTGAGTAGCCAATCGCTGCGAGTTGCTGGAGCCCAAATGGATGATGTAATTTACCAATCGCTCAAACGTGACTATGACTTTTGGGTAGGGGAACAGACAGCGCAATCGATCAAGCATCAGTTAGGATCTGCTGAGTTTAACTCTCAATGGGATAACGTCAAAATGGAGATAGGAGGATGTAGTCTAAACTCTCGATTGCCCAAGCAGCTCACTCTCACGGGAATGGAAGTGCGTGAGATGCTGCACAAAGAGGTGGCACTAATTGCAAGAACGGTTCAACAAACCTTGGAACAAACAACACCCGAAATCGCCTCAGACATTTACACTAATGGCTTGATGCTCTGTGGTGGTGGATCACTGCTAAAAGGACTGGACGAGTTCATCTGTCGGGAAACTGGGGTTTTTGTTCATGTGGCTCCAAATCCTATGGACTGTGTAGCTTTAGGGATTGGTGAAATACTCGAAAATCGCCAACGATGGGAACGGGTTTGGAAGCACTGGAAGCGTCAGTAATCTATAGCTATTGCTGAAGCCTATGTGCTGTAAAGAATAGCCTAGACCTAAAGGTGGAATTACCATTCATCCAATTCATATTTATAAAATCTAAGGACCAAACCTCGTAGTTCCATGAAAATAGAAATGGATTATTTACATTTTCAAGTTGATACGTCTGAGTTGTATTGTCCCAGAGTTTCACAGCGATGACCTTGACTGAGCCCACATTCCATCACTCCCCATCACTTCCTGTTTCTATGCCACTGACTGATGGTCCAGAGGTATCTTCAACGGATATACTTTCCCCAGCGATAGAATTTGAAGCCTACGATCCTGTCAAAATCCAACAACAATTCCAAGGTCAGATTTTTCGGGTGATGCAGCGCTGGGTCACTATCCTTTGGCCTTTTCTGCTGCTATTGGGTCGGCGATCGTGGGATAAACGCACTCCTTCTACCCATGGACGGCACAAACGTCGAGCGATTCAACTGCGCGAAACGTTAACGGTCTTAGGCCCTGCTTTTATCAAAATTGGTCAAGCCTTATCCACACGGCCAGATATTCTCACAGGGCCATACCTAGAGGAACTGTCAAAACTTCAGGACCAGATTCCTGCATTCTCTAATGACATTGCTTTTCGATTTATTGAAGAAGAACTGGGGTATCCACCTCACGAATTGTATGCTCAACTGACCTCAGAGCCGATCGCAGCAGCATCCTTAGGTCAAGTCTATAAAGGTAAACTGCACACAGGGGAATGGGTAGCGGTTAAAGTCCAACGCCCCGATTTAGCGGAACAAGTATCCCTCGATATTTACGTCTTGCGGGGATTAGCCGCCTGGGTTCAGAAAACCAATAAGTCCATCCGTAGCGATTTAGTTGGCATTCTTGATGAATTTGCTGGACGATTGTTTGAAGAAATAGACTATACCCAGGAAGGCCGCAATGCTGAGTATTTTGCCCAGCTCTATGGCTACTTGCCTGAGATTTATATCCCTAAGATCTATTGGGAATATACGCATCGCCGGGTGTTGACGATGGAGTGGATCACAGGGACCAAACTCAATCAACCTCAACAAATCCAGGCTCAAGGAATTAATGCCCGCCATTTGATTGATGTGGGAGTGCAATGTTCGCTACGGCAACTTCTAGAGCATGGCTTTTTTCATGCCGATCCCCATCTAGGAAATTTGCTGGCAACGCCTGACGGTAAATTAGCCTATCTAGATTTCGGCATGATGAGTAAAATCAACCAAGAGCAGCGATATGGACTCATCAATGCCATTGTTCATATCATCAATCGTGAGTTTGAAGCATTAGCCCACGACTATGTCCATTTGGGATTTCTGACACCAGAGACTGACCTAGAGTCAATTATCTCGGCCCTGGGCGTGGTCTTTAATGATGCTCTAGGAGCCAGTGTTGCTGAGCTCAATATCCAAAGTATTTTTGAGCAGCTTTCAGACATTATGTACGAGTATCCCTTCCGGGTGCCCTCCTACTACGCCTTAATCATACGATCCTTGCTGACGATGGAAGGAATTGCCATTGGTGTAGACAAAGATTTTAAGGTGCTCAGTGCAGCCTATCCCTATATAGCTAAGCGAATCCTGACGGATCCTGCCCCTGAATTGCGGCAAAGCCTCAAAGATCTGCTGTTTCAGGAAGATAGTTTCCGATGGAACCGCCTTGAAAATTTGATGAAGAATGCCCGCAATAACTTCGATTATGATCTGAGCGGGTCCTTAGACCAGGCCCTTGATTATTTATTCTCAGAGCGGGGGGAACTGATTCGCGATCGCCTAGTCCAGGAAATTGTTAATGGTATTGATGCCTTTGGCCAAACAACCTGGCAGGTTCTAACGGCTAAATTCCGAGAGCAAAGGGGATGGGAAATTAATACCGAATCTATCGCAGATTTAGAGGCTAATTTAGGGCATATTCAACGCATTTTGGGGCTTTTAAAAGAAACGCCAGGCTTTGATCCTGTGAAACTTGCCAGTGTCATTCCTTCCCTATTGGTCAAACCAGAAGCCCAAGTCTTCGGTCAGCAAATTGCCATCGGTCTGGTCCAAAAAGCTCTAGTGGGCCTTTTTATAACAATGGTTACTGTTGGCGAATAGCTAGAAACCTTTTCAGGTAGGGGCTAGAGCTGCAAAGCGTGATACTCGGATTTTAGAAATCAGGGTAAGCGCAAGAAAATTATGTCTCTGAAAGGCTAGACTGTAAAGGAATAGAAGCGCCTAGAACTTTGAGCATATACGCTTCATCCATGCTCGCCCGTTTTAGTTTTTGACGGGTACTTTTCTTAAAGGACGTTTCTTGATTCAGGAGGTTGATGCTCCAGCGCTTCAGGATGGCCATGTTTTCCGGCGCATGTCCTGTGGGGATACCGCTGGCATCTTCGCCAAAGGTCACATCTAAGACCCAGTGGAGTTGGTTCTCAATCGACCAAGGCTTTGTTCAGAAATGGCCAAAATGGGTAACACTTGCACGACAAAGCAGGCCATCTCTAGAAATGACCCATCCAGAATTTATTGCGTTTCCTAAGCTCTTTTGAAGAGTTTGAATCCCAGAAATTCTAGCCAGTGAGGATGCTTCTGTCCAGTCATCACTTCCCTAGGGCTTTTTCCTATCCTATCTTCACAGCTACTGCTCATGAATTGTCGGTGATTGAGAAAGAATTGAAGCAGCCCTAAATAGGGTGTACCAAGATGTTTACGAAGCGTGAAATAATTGCGCAGCCTGGAGTTAAGATTCTCCACCAAAGAACTTGGACCAGCGGGGGCATTTGAACAGAAAGTTACGGTTTTGAATTAAGGCGCTGACAAAAGCCTTATTAGGTAGTGCTTTTAGCTTACAGACCATCAATGAAGTACGTCCCGTTCGGCACCACATGTTTGTATAGAAGCAGTGAAACATGAACCAACTTCGTTGAACTAAGCCATCTCCTCGGTCGTGTGTCACTTCTTATTCATGGTTGCTGGTTGCTGGGTAGGTCAAGGGGTTAACACTCAGTACCAGATCATCGAGGTGGGAACTGATCGCTGGGATGCTGCCAGATCTGCTCTGTTGAGTAAGGACCTGTGATGGTGGAAGTAGAGACGATACCGTCCAGGCAACCTGGGGTCAGGGCCTTGGCGAACCAACACTCAATTGGAGCCTCGGTCTTAACCGGGAAGCCGATCTTATGTGGGGTGTTGTATCGACGACCGTAGTGGAACGGTTGACCAGCAACAAAGATTGCGTCTGCGTCGAGTTGTTTCTCTGCCTCTTCCATCAGGCGTGTGGCGTAACCCTTGCTTTGGTATTCGGGCAACACTGCTAGTGGTGCTAGCACGTACACTTTAAGGTGCGGTGCTTCGTCAATTGTCATCGGGGTGTAGCAAGCGTGGGCGACTCCCTTGTAGATGATAGAGAAACTACCGTCTTCTATCAGGTCTCTAGCCAGGTCAGCGTAGAGTTTGGCGTGCCGCTCATCATAGAGTCCTCCAGCTGCGGCGAAAGCTTCATACTGGATCTTCCAAGCAAGTTCGGTGGTCATAGTGCCTTGTTCAAGTACGGTAATTAGTAACGCCCCTGACTGGTTGAGTCAAGATTTGGACAGTCTTCGTTTTTATTCACCTTCACTGCTCAGCAAAGGCATTTGAACAGAAAGTTACGGTTTTGAAATAGACATTTCCTTTATCCCTTACTATTTCTGGCCTCTACCCTACTGGACTATCAAGTAGTCGCTGTCCAGCTTCTTTAGCAGTTCCATCTCCATTGACATAGGTATAAAGCGTGGCGGTCGTCATCCCAAGCTTCTGAGCAATTTCCTTTGCACACGCCCTTGAGTCACTCATCGCACTCATCGCCATCTGGAGCGTAGCAACATCCATTTTGCGGGGTCGTCCTCCCATCCGCCCCCTAGCTCGTGCCGCCTTCAACCCCGCTCGGGTGCGCTCAGCAATCAATTCGCGTTCATACTCTGCCAGCGCCGCAAAGACCGCAAAGAATAAGCGCCCATTGGCAGTGGTGGTATCAATTTCTGCTCCAGCACCTGCAAGTACCTTGAATCCAACTTCGCGTTGCCGTAGCTCATCAACAACATCGACGAGATGCTTAAGATCTCGCCCCAAACGGTCTAACTTCCAAACCACCAGCGTATTGCCAGGTTGTAATGCCTTGAGACAAGCCTTTAGTCCTGGCCGTCGAGCCATCTTGCCAGAAACCCGGTCCCGGTAAATCC
Source organism: Acaryochloris sp. CCMEE 5410 (assembly GCF_000238775.2). NCBI lineage: Bacteria > Bacillati > Cyanobacteriota > Cyanophyceae > Acaryochloridales > Acaryochloridaceae > Acaryochloris > Acaryochloris sp. CCMEE 5410. Next base: position 6,475 of record NZ_AFEJ02000009.1, read on the forward strand.
TATTTTCTGGCACACCGGCTTCAAGCAATGCATCCATTTGCAGATCAAGAACCTGAGAGCCATCGACCTTGGATACTCGTGCATAGCCAATCAGCATATCGTCCCCTGCTGGAAGCTAAGAAAGATAAATCACAAAGGGTTTATCTAGTTTTGAATTTTAGACGAGTTTCTTTATGCTAATCAAGGCTTAAATGCCATGAAAACGAGAATGTAAAGAAAACGGTCGTTTTCTGAGCGCTTTGTTCACGATTGAACCCCAAGCATCGGTGACTAAACAGGAACAATTTCTATCTCAGCGTCAGCGGTACCAGCCCATCTCTCTGCCCCAAAGCTTTTCGGATGAGCAGATGGTCAGGGACTGGACTCTCTCAGACGTCGATAGAGCGGTCGTGAGTAAATATCGCAAAAGCTTTCGTCTGTTTATCGGGATTCAGATGTGTGCAGTCCGCTTGTATGGCCGATTCCTCAATCAAGTTCATGATCTATCTCCCCACATCGTCAATTATCTTGGTCAGCAATTAGGCTTGCCGCCATCCCTGGCTATTGAGATACCAGAGCGCAAAGCTACTTACACAGAGCATCGGCAGAGCATCCTAAAACATCTGGGGTTTCAGAAATTTGATGGAAAGGCTCAAGACAAGTTCAACAACTGGCTGGAGCACCAAGCTCACCAGGGACTATTGCCCACAGAACTCTTTGAGCAGAGTGAGGATTATCTACTGGAGCAGCGCATCTTGTTACCCGGTCCTTCTGTTTTGGAAAGACTGATCATTCACGTTTGCGCCACTGTCCATCAGCAACTCTTTGAATCTGTCTTCGAGCAGTTGTCGCCTGAGTTAACTGAAGCGATTGATCAATTGCTGAAGGTGTCTGAAGGTGAACAGCGCTCCTACTTTCATCACCTTAAAGCCTATCCCCCTGCAGCAACGATCTCATCTCTGCAGTCCTACCTGGAGCGCTACAGGGCAGTTGCAGAAACAGGCATTGATAACTTTGAAGGACGGATGCTGACGCCTGCCTTCCTCCACTATCTTTTCGAGCAGGCCAAGCGGTACAGTTCCAAAGATCTCAAGCGATTTGCGGAACACAAGCGCTATGCGCTGATGGCCTGCTTTCTACTGGAGACCCGGAAAGTGTTATTGGATCACCTGGTCATGATGCATGATCAATACCTGATGGACCTGTGTCGTAAAGCCAGGAACATCCATGAGCAAAAGCACCGTCAGTTGCGCCAGCGGCAAAAAAGAGCTGTTGATGTCGTCCTTGAGGCGAACAGCTACTTGCTGGACTGGCCCTTGGAACAACCTTTGCTGAAAAAAGAGTTCTGGCAACTGGTTGATGAGGATAAACTGCGCCGTTCGCTTGAGGACATGCGTCAGTTCAAACGCCTTGAGGAAAGGGGATATGGCGATTTGCTCTTAGCCCGATACCCCAGTCTGCGAAAGTACTTTTCAAAATTCATTCTGCTTCCCTTTGCTGCTGAGCATGGCAACGACAACTTAATGGAAGCCATCAATCTGGTGCGCCAGTTGGACGCTGGCGATCTCAAGAAGCTGCCCCCAACAGCACCGACTGGTTTTATCCCGAAGGAGCTACGGCGTGCCCTGAAATCACAGGAGGGGTCTCTCAACCGGAATGCTTGGGAAATGGGGCTGGCTTTGGCGATCAAGGATGCCTTGCGGTCGGGTGATCTCTATCTACCTCAGAGTAAGCGGCATGTATCGTTTTGGGACTTAGTTCTCAGTGAGACCTGTTGGCAGACCCTGCGTGTCGATGCTTTTGAAGAACTCCAGCAGCCGAGGAAACATGAAGTCAAAGCTGTCATTCCAAAACAGTTTCATGAGGCAATCGCTCAAGCCAACCAGAGATTTCCCGGTGACGACTTTGCCGAGATCCGGGACGGCAAGCTCAAGTTGAAGCGTTACGACAAGATCACGATCTCCCCAGCAGTCAGCACGCTACAGAAAGTGATCAGTGCTCGGTTGCCTTCTATTCGTATTGAGCAGTTACTGGTGGAGGTTGACCGACTGACCCATTTCAGTCGCTACTTTATCCCCCTACCAGAGCATCAATCTAAGCCGCCCCATTTTTACAGGACTCTGATGGCGACTTTAATTTCCCAGGCAACCAACCTTGGCGTTGTCTCTATGAGCGCCAGTGTAAACGGAACGACTATCGATATGCTTCGACACGTTTTACACACGTTCATCCGGGAAGAAACACTGATGGCGGCCAATGCCGCCATTGTAAATCAACATCATGCGCTTCCATTGAGCGCGGTGCATGGTACTGGGACCGTTTCGTCATCTGATGCCCAGCGGTTTGGTATTCGCGCCAGTAGCCTTTTGGCGTCCTATTATCCGCGCTATTACGGCTACTACGAAAAGGCCATTGGTATCTACACTCATATCTCTGATCAATATGCGGTGTTCAGTACTAAGGTGATTTCCTGCAGCCCCCGTGAGGCGTTGTATGTCCTTGACGGGTTGCTGGAGAACAACACGATCCTAAAGATTCGTGAGCATACGACCGATACCCACGGCTATACCGAGATTATCTTTGCGCTGTGTCACTTGTTGGGGTTCTACTTTATGCCACGGATTCGCGATCTCAAGGACCAGCAGCTTTATCGAGTTGATAGAGAGCACGACTACGGTGTATTCAAGCCCCTACTCACCAAGACGGCAGATATTGATATCGTTGAGGAGCAGTGGGAGGAGATGATCCGGGTAGCCATTTCTCTCAAGCGGCGGACAGCCCCAGCCCATGTGATTGTCCAGAGGCTGACCAATAGTTTTCCGGCTGACCGGCTCTCGAAGGCGTTTACGAGTCTGGGGCGAATCCTTAAGACCCAGTACATCTTGCGCTATCTGACGGATGCCAATTTGAGGCAGATGGTTCAACTTCAGCTCAATAAAGGAGAGTACCGTCACAAGCTGGGGGTATTCCAACAAATCTACGAGATTAGGACATATGCCCTTAAAGCTATACCCAGTATGGCCTCTATTTTCGGTATTCTGATTTTTGGATCAATATTTTCAGGTTAAATGGCTTTACAGTATCTTATTTATGTCAACCTTTCTGTTGTTATAGACTGAACAAATATTCTTAGAGAATTAAATTTCTTTAGAGAATCTAAATCTTCTAATCGGCTTTAAGATTGTTCTGCATATTGGTAAGGATGTATTGTAGGATCCTGCTAATCGTGACTGCTATTCAAGAGACGGCATACCCTAGACTCAAGAGTAGTCCTAGCTCCAAGGATCTTAAAGCCATATACACACCCACATCCGAAGAGCTGGAACTGGCCCGTAAGCACACCAAAAATCAACAGACTTTCCTTTGTTTTTTAGTCCTTTTGAAGACTTATCAAAGATTGGGATATTCAATCCCCATAGCTATTACCCCACCCAAGATTATTCAACATATCTGCAAAATCGCACAGACTACTGTGTCTTCCCCTGAGTTGAGAGACTATGATTGCTCCAAAAGCCGCACCCGACATCTAGCCATTATTCGTGGCTTCCTGGACATCAAAGCCTATGGTAAGAAAGCCGCCAAAGTCGTCCACAAAACGATGATGCAGGCTGCCACGACCTTGCAAGATTATGGTGACTTGATCAATGTTGCCCTTGAAGAACTGATCCGACAACGGTTTGAACTTCCAGGATTTACCACCCTAGAGCGGATGGCCCGCAAAGCAAGAAAAGCCTTCACGGAGGAAATTTATAAACGTATTCTTAAACCCCTCAAGAAATCCAACCGGAAACAGCTTGATGCTCTATTTGTGGTTGAAGATGGTCCAACCAGTGCCCCCTGGAACGACTTGAAGCAAGAGCCTGGCCGACCAACCTTGGGGGAACTGAAAGACCTCATCGAACGGCTGAATTGGATTGCCAGTTTAAGACCCCAAACAGACGTGCTGGCAGATATTCCCGAAGCCAAAATTAAGCAGTTAGCTGCCGAAGCTCGGTCTTTGGATATTGCTCAGATGAAGCGACTGGCCCCAGAAAAGCGATATGCCCTGAGTCTGGCCTTTCTCGCCCGACAGCATGCTCAAGCGTTAGATGATCTCGCTGAGATATTTATCAAGCGGATGAATGCGATGCATCGTAAAGGAGCAGATGCCCTCCAGCTCTATCGCAAAGAACAGCAAGAACGCACAGATACCCTGATTTCGACCCTCAAGGATTTAGTGATCGCGTTTAACAGCGATGCAGATCTAGCTCAGCGGTTAGTAAAGATGGCAGCCGTCATCCATGACTATGGCCAGACATTAATCGAGGATTGTGATGCCCACCTTGACCATACCGGCAACAACTATCTACCTTTTCTTAGACAGTACTACAGCAGCCATAGAGCCTCCTTATTCCGTTTACTGGAAGTGGTTCCCCTCCATTCCACCACCCAAGATACAAGACTGATGGATGCTATGGCATTTATCCAGGCCCACCGCACTAGCCGGAAACTCTGGATTGCCACCGATGCCAGTGATGCCACCCTTGAGGATGCGGATACTCCACCCCTTATTCTGACGTGGATATCGAACCCTTGGTGGTCCCTGGTGACGGGACAGTCCCAGAAGCGGTCAGTTCCCACTCAAGTCCACCGGCATTACTTGGAATTGTGTGTGTTTTCCCAACTCCTCCTGGAATTGCAATCGGGTGACATTTACATTGAAGGCAGCTCTGAGTATCACAATTACTACAGCCAACTCTTGCCTTGGGAGGAGTGTGAAGCTCAGTTAGCCGACTATTCCCAGAGGATGAAGATTCCCACCGATGGCAAAGCCTTCGTCAACCAGCTGCGACAATACCTGATCGCTGTCACAAAGAAAACGGATCAAGCTTTTCCCCGTAATACCCAAGCCCAATTTGAACAAGACAAACTGGTGATCCGCCGGCCTAAGCGAGTTCATATCAAGGGCCTATCGGTCCTTAAACAGGAAATCGAAAAGCGCATCCAGCCCATTAATCTCCTGGATATTCTCGGTGATACGCAGCAATGGCTCAACTGGACCCAGTTCTTCAAACCCCTTTCCGGTAATGCGTCTAGAATAGCCAACCCTATCGCTCGGTATATTGCGACGACCTTCTGTTATGGCTGTGGTTTAGGACCTAGCCAATTATCTCGCTCCCTGAAGAACTTTAATCCCCGTCAACTCTTTCGAGTGAACCAAGGGCATGTCACCACAGGGACTTTACAAAAGGCCATCAACGTGATTATCGATGGCTACAATAAATTTGACCTGCCCAAACTATGGGGTTCGGGCAAACATGCCTCTGTGGATGGGACCAAGTGGGATATTTACGAGCAGAACCTCTTAGCGGAATATCACATTCGCTATGGCGGCTATGGCGGGATTGGGTACTATCACGTCAGCGACACCTACATTGCACTATTCAGTCATTTCATCCCTTGTGGGGTCTATGAAGCCATCTACATGCTCAATGGGCTCCATGACAATCCCACTCAAATTCGACCGGATACCATTCATGGTGATACCCATTCCCAAAGCTGCACTGTCTTTGGTTTGTCCTATCTTCTGGGGATAAAGCTGATGCCTCGCATTCGTCGCTGGAAGCATTTAGTCTTCTATCGACCCAGCCGCTCAACTCGGTATAAGCACATCGATAGCCTGTTTACTGAGGTGATTGATTGGAAGCTGATTGAGCAGTATCTGCCGGATATGCTACGGGTAGTTCTATCCATTAAGGCCGGAAAGGTAAGTCCATCTACCATCCTCAGAAAACTCGGCACTAAAAGTCACAAGAATAAGCTGTTCCAAGCGTTTCATGCCTTAGGTTGTGTATTGAGAACGGGATTCCTGATGGAATACATTAATGATGTGGACTTGAGACAGTTAATCCAAGGTGCCACCAATAAAAGTGAAACCTTCAATGCCTTTATCAAATGGATCTGCTTTGGTGGAGATGGCGTGTTGGCCACCAATAACCGAGAAGAGCAACGGAAACGCATTCGATACAGCCACTTGGTTGCAAACTGCTTAATTTTTTACAACGTCTCAGAGATGAGCCGCATCCTGAATGAACTGAACCAAGAGGGTTTCAAGATAACACCGGAGGCAGTAAAGGCATTGAGTCCGTATATCAGGAAGCACATAAATCGCTTAGGCCAATATCTGTTGAATCTAGCGCGAATACCAGGGGAGATAAATTATGATCTTCCTATTCAGATGACTTTGGGAACATAAGCAAAAAAAATGGATAATTGAAAGCTATGTTTGTTGTATAGCAGTAGTCTTAGGGTATGTCTCTAATACGAGATAGGTAATAAAATAAAAAGCTTGCTGAGGATATAGCTAAAAAATAAGGGAATAGTAATCTTGATAAAAAAGAGTATCTATAATGTGATTTCATTCAATAAAAGTGATTTCAAAAGCTCGATCTCTGATCTTGAGATGTATAGCTAGAAGGCTTTTGAGACCTATATGTCCTAATCTCGTAGGTTTGTTGGAATACCCCCATATGCTTTCCCCCGATTGGGTAGACTCCAATATGCTGAAGAACACGGAATTTTTAATCAGTTTCTTGTTCATCTTCTTGTTCCTTGTTATTCGGTCTTCAAGAAGAATCGATCACATTCTATACAAGTTGAACATGTATATCAAGTTTAAACATAAATAATAAACCGTAAACTTAATAAACTGGGTTCAAGGTTTAATACTGTATGATTCAAACCCATAGTTTTCAAGGCATCAATGTGATCCAGTGGCGCTTAAGAGAAGTTATGGATGCAAATGACATTAGGCCCAAGGATTTTGCAAAAACGCTAGGCATTAGTAGTAATGCAGTTTCAAATCTGCGTGGGCGGGAGATGCCAAAAATTAATGGCGAACGACTTAATCAGATTGTTATTGCCCTCAATCTACTTAGATCTCGAAAGAAGGCCCTAATCACTCCGTCTGACTTATTTTCCTTTTCATTAACGATGGAAGAAATGGATAAGTTGGGAATCCCGAGATAGCTAATTTGTCGCTTCCCATAAAGCAATCAAAGTTTCCTCGTCGCCGACAACCTCCTAAATAGGCTGTATTCGGCATGAGGCTGCAGATAGAGTAATCGTTCTCCAGATTTTTTTAGCGCACCTAATTAATGGACCGCTGCCTTAAGCTGGTGTGCCTGCCAAAAAAGGATTTTACCTATTTGTTGGTCAAGGCAATTTGGATAGCTAGAATCCCTATGGTTACAAGGAATTTGCGTTTTAGATGCATCTTGCCTATGTAGCTCCATGTCTTCACCAAAAATTTAATTTGGTTCTTGTCCTCTTTTGGTACTCGGAGATTAGTAAGAAGAACGAATGATAACGGTCGAGTTCAGTGTTGCCTTGATGCAACGTCCGTTCTTGGCGAAGACCTTTGAGGGCGATCAATAAGAGTTTACTGGGGCTTACACCATCCCGTACCTTTGACATAAACAAAGCCATGATTCGGACATACTCCCGTAGATCCAGTGTTGCAGGGAGGCACAAGATCAGGAGAAATCGCAGTGGCTCGTTCCCAACCAGCTTCTCCTGAGCAGTTAGCCACCGAATTGCTTTCATTAGTCTGGGTTGAGCTTTTGCCGCAGCCACTTAGAGCAATGATCACGCATAATGCCCACAGTGGATGGTGTCTAAGCAATGAGTTCATGAGACTCAGCGTAAGCCAGATAGAAGTTGGTAGTACATTCAAAAAGCTAATTATACGACGCTACCTCTCTCAGTCCACCAAATGAGGACAAGAGCCTTTAATTTGCACATTCAGGTGCATTTTACCTGTACTCCATCCCCCCAGATTTTGTTCTGAGATTTGGAGCTGGTTCCTACCCGGCCTAATTGAAGGGTTGCTGACACCAGGTGCAATCAAGCACTTTTAGGGGCCTGAAACGACGCAAATACGTTCGATCAGAAACTAAATCATTACTAAAAGCTAAAGAATATTGAGAAATATTAAGCCTTAGAATCCTTTCTCTGTATAGCTTCTAGCCTACGTTGCACCTGGTGTCAGCAACCCTTCAATTGGGCCTCAATAGGAGGTTCTGTGAGAAGTTCTCTGAGTGTTTCAAGTGCCTGATAGTAAAGGTCTTGAGCATGACGAGCAGAGCATTGAAAAACCTTAGCTATTTCATAAAACTTCCAACCACAGTTGCGTTTAATGCAGATATCCGAAACCATCAGAGGCAATTTCGCTAGGGCTGACCGGATAGGTAAATCTTCTCGGTCATCATCTGCTGGGGCTGTAAACTCGACCTCAACACCTTTCTCATCAACAGGCATTTGTTGTGCATCAGGAAACATCTCAAGACAGTCTCGAACATAGGCTGGCTTTTTCCCTAACGTCGCTGCAATTGTCTCGATATCAGTGATGCCCTGATCGATTAAACGCTGAGCTTTTCTGGCTGTCCGTAGGGCCGAGTCTGGTAAGCGGATTCGGCGATTGTTATCTATAACGAGGTGCAAATGTTTTTGGATTTTGAAACAGGCATAGGTTGAAAACCGAGTACCTTTATTGAGATCAAATTTTTTGATGGCCTCGTAGATACCATCACGAGCTGCATTCACCAACTCAGGCCATTCGACACCAGAATCGACAAAATTTTTGGCCTTATAGATACAAAGCCCCTCATTGGCCTTGACTATCTCGTTCGCTAAGCGTTGTTTTAGATGTTCATCTGTCTGATCAGATTGGTAGGCTGCAATCTTTTCGAGAAGTAATTCATAAGCTATCATTTTTCATTCCTCAAATTTTTTCATGCCTTCATTGAGGTGTTCTCCATAGCCGTTCGGCAGGGGTTATTTAGAACTTGGGTAAGATCTGTGCTTTGGAGCAAATCCACCTACTCGATGTGGACTTACCAGCACCCAAGGGGAGGATAGACAGGGTGCCCTCTGATGTGTAGATTTCCTTTGCTTGTAAAGGTTTCAGCGACATTACGTTGACTCTCTCCGCTCAAAACCACTACAGATTGGGCGGATTGGTTCGCCTCAAAAACTGCTTTGTTCGGGTCCGAGATGCGAGTGAATAGCCCTTTGAATGGGCTGTTGGTTCCTATTGGCTGAGAAGCCAGGAAGAAAGCTAATACGGTGTTGATGATGATGACCATGATGAATACTGCCTGAATGTTTCTGTTCATTGCGTTTCTCACTGACCCCTCTATAGGGGTTATGGGATTTGGGCCAGGTAATCGTGCAATTTTGAAGGTTAAGTTTTTTGAAGAATGCTCTATGGCTTATCAGGCATGGGTTTTATCCCTGACCTATCTGCACACAGCCGACAGATTATTTCAGGTGCTTTCACGGAAAAACACTCTGAAGTTGTCAGGAGTCTTACCCACGTTGCCGATGTAGGATTCAAAGGGGCGAATCCACTAAAACGTCATCCAATCGATGTCTTAGAATTTCAAGCGCCTTAAAACACCAGACACGGACAGTCCGAACCGCATGGCCTGTGATACTGGCAATCTCAGGAAACGACTTTTCCTCAACGACTCGTAACCAGAGGGTGGTCGCCCATTTGTCAGGGAGTTCGTTCATCGCCTCCTGAACGATCTGTTTAATCGCAAGGGTCTCCAATGTCGTGCTGGCTTCAGTGGAGAGTAGATGCTCCTCACTTGAGTCTGGGCACGGTAAAGGGACAAAACGGTATTGGCTACCCGCAATCACCTCTTCGATATACTGAGGGTCTTTGCCGAGTTGATCCCCGAGTTCTTGGAAAGACAGCGAGCCTTGCTCTGCCTGCAAGTTGGCACAATCCTTAACCACTCGAAGGGCGCTTTTTGGCAAACGAATATTCGTGTTTTCGTTTATTGCCCGTCTGAGACATTCATCAATCCAGGGCACTGCATACGTCGAGAGTTGAGTCCCCTTACCAATGTCAAATCGCACTAATGCTTCGTAGAGTCCAATGCGGCCACTATGCATTAATTTGTTCTTATCGACACCCAAGCCCAGGTATCTTCTGACACGGAAGGCGATGAGGTTTTCACTTTTGATGATGATTTGATCAGCAATTTGGTGCTTTGTACGAGTCGGCGTAGCATCCATCTGAAATTGGCTATTAGACGACAATCGAGCTGACGGATTAATGACGATGTCGTGTCGGCTATAGCTATGAAGAAACCAGCCATCCCCTGAGAGGGATAAAACAAAATCTCAATTCTCTAGAAACGATGTGTGAGATCGCGTTTCTAGAATTTAATCTCAAGAAAAAGACACTTTTAACATCCCCATTCGATAGAGGGCTGTACAAGTGCCTAACAAAACAATTGATTCCTATCATACTCGTGTTTATATGAACGGAGAGACCTCGGCTTGAAACAAGCTGATGCAGCTTACATTGCCGAAATATCCCCCGAACCGGCCAACGAATTGAGGCCGGTACCCATCAACCTAATCGCGGCCGCATGCAGGACCAACGCACCGTCCCTGACCCCTTGGCGGATGTGTGGGAAGACGAGCTAGAGCCAATGCTGCGTCGAGATCCGCGCCTCAAACCCATGACCCTGTACGAGTATCTGCAGGATAAATATCCAGGCCAGTATCCCCAAGTCCTGCGGACCCTGCAACGTCGGGTAAGAACGTGGAAAGCCTTGCATGGTCCGAGCCCTGAAGTGATGTTTGAACTACGTCATGAACCAGGGGTACAAGGGTTCTCCGATTTACAGAACTCAAGGGCATCACGATTACCATTGCCGGTAAACCGTTTGAGCATCTGATATACCATTACCGTCTGGGATATAGCGGCTGGCGATATGCCCAGATTATCCAAGGAGGCGAAAGCTTTGTCGCCCTTTCAGAAGGATTACAAAATGCCTTTGAAGCCTGTGGAGGTGTTCCTAAACAGCATCGTACCGATAGTTGAGTGCAGCCTATCGCAACATGGGCGGCCGTCGGTCCAAAAATCTCACGCGTTTGTACGACGAACTGTGTGACCACTATCGGCTAGAACCCACTCGTAACAACAAAGGTATAGCCCATGAAACGGTTCAATCGAGTCTCCCCATGGTCATTTGAAGAACCGAATTAAGCAGGCGATCTATCTGCGCGCAGTGCAGATTTACGAGCGTTGCTGAATATCAAGCCTTGATTGATGCACAGGTCGCCAAGTTAAATCAGCAGTGCCAAACCAAGTATGAGCAGGAAAAGAGCATCTGCAACCCTTACCTAAATATCGAACCCCTGACTATGAAGTGCTCACGGCCAAAGTCAGCAAACGCAGCACCATTGATGTCCGCTGCATTCTATACACCGTTCCTTCTCGGCTAATTGGCCGTCAATTGGAACTGCATCTATACCACGACCGGATTGTCGGCTATCTGGAACGACACCCGGTTGTGGAACTGCCAGAAAACGCGTCAGTGGCAAAGGCAAACGTCGAGACCGTTGCATCAACTATCGCCATGTGATTGGTTCAATGCGATTGAAGCCTCGTGCTTTATCTATTGCACCTGGCAATCAGACCTACTTCCCAATCCTGAATACCGCCAAATTTGGAAACAGCTCAAAGCTCAATTGACCTGGAGCAGGCTGCCAAAATCATCGTTGAAGGTCTCTATATTGCTGCAGTTCAAGATAAGAGCAGGCCGTAGCAGCATACTTACAGCAGCAACTCCAGGCGTCCAGTCTCACCCTCAATCGCCTGAAAAGCAGTTTGAGCCTCCTCAGATGAAGCAGGTTCCTGACCTCAGCATTGAACAACATTCCCTCGACCTTTATGACAACTCCTCCCTCCTACTCAGTCCCCGCTAAGCCCCTACCAACACCTGAGCCTCTATTTAAAAAAGCTCAGGCTCTCCCACATGCTGACCCATTGGAATCTATCGAATCCCAAGCTATGCAGGAAAGCTGGTCCTATGCGGAATTCTTACTGGCCTTGTGCGAAACGGAAACTCAACGAAGAGAACAAGCTCGTCTAAAGCGAGCTCTCACCGAAGCCAGACTCCCAAACGCAAAAAGTTTTACCACTTTGACTTTAGCCATTGCCCCAGCTCAATCCAGCTCCCTTAATGCAATTAGCCGCAGATCCAGGGTGGTTGGAGCGGGCCGAGAACTGCCTCCTTCTGGGGCCTTCGGGCGTTGGAAAACACATTTGGCTACTGGGGTCTCCCAAAAGATGCTGGAGTTGGTAAACGGGTGAAGTTCTTTGCAGCCAATGCATTGGTCCAACAATTGCAACAGGCTAAGCTCCAACTGCAGCTGCATCCGGTGCTCAAAAACTGGACCGCTATGATCTATTGGTCTTGGATGACTTGGGCTATTGCAAAAGTCGGAAGCGGAAACATCCGTTCTGTTTGAATTAATTGCGCATCGCTATGAACGTAAGAGTTTGTTGATTACAGCCAACCAACCCTTTAGCCAGTGGGACGACATCTTTACTGATTCGATGATGGCGGTGGCTGCCATTGATCGCTTAATTCATCACGGTTTGATTATCGAAATTCAAGCCGATAGTTATCGACGTAAATCAGCGACTCAGAGGACTACTCAAACTCAGTCTCAACCTCAAAAATCTCAGTCCAAATAATCGAGCGATCACAGGTTGTCATTTCGATCACGGGTTGTCGTTTTGATCTGAAAGTGTCGTGTTAGGTCTGAAAAAGAGCTAGCGCAAAGGAGGTGTGCGCCAAATAATACGGTTCAATTTTAGGGGCTGATCCGACTTTTGGTTGTCGCGACATCGCCTATGGGGTTGACATCCAATAGCCGTTGACCCAATGGTAAATGCTTGGGCGATTGTCAATAATCTACGGTCGTTCCTCCCGGATGCGAAAAAAGCGGGGCAGTCTTTAGCGGAACATTTCGGTGCTCAGCTCAAAGGTTTACCTTGGATGGAAGCCCTTAACCTATGCACCGTGGGTAATCTGGATGCCGTGCTTGTGACTACTTCCTAGCAGACACCATTTTCAGATCTATCTGGAATATGTCTAACTAGTATCCCAGTTAAGTTCTCGGATATTCCATAGCTACGTTTCATGCCAGGGTTTTCCATCTTTTGATAAACGAGTCCTAAACCTGGGAAACCGTTGAAGGTCTTGTCCTCAAGGTCTTGAAGAAAATGTCTTATGACGGGTACAGGTACCATATATCCAATATTGTCAGCACTTTTCCTTGCTTGCATCGCTACACCAACAATTTGGCCATTGCCATCCAGAACAGGTCCTCCACTATTGCCTGAGTTAATTGCAGCATCAATTTGCGCGGCTAGAAAGTACTCGCTGCTATGAGTATAAAACTGATGTTCTATACGTGAAACAATGCCTCTTGTAGTACTCAAAGCGTTTCCACCTGTGGGAAAACCATAGACAGCAACCTCTTGCCGAATCTCAGGCAGATCAGCAAATTCTAAGGGTGTTACACCTGAAAAAAAAGCATTATTCTTAACCGATAAGATTGCTAGATCAACTTCATGAGCAACACTGACAACTTGAGCCCTATAACGCTTGGCTTGACCGTGACGTCGAACTTCAACAAAGGTTTGATCGGCAACAACATGGGCATTTGTCAGAATTTTGTTGTCTGCGATGATAAAACCAGAACCAGTACTGCGTTTAATGACTGTTTCCCAAGGCTTCTGGTAGTCTGGCTTATTGCGAACTGAATAAACCTTAACGATAGCTCCTCTAATCCGCTGCTCATTATATGGCTCAGTGTTTCCAGCTTTAAAAATAAAGCAGGATACCATCAAATTGATGATGAGTAGACTGAGAACGACCTTCTTAAAAGGCCTAGATATCGGATTGTGCATTCAGAAACAAGAGCATACGCTGCTATTAATTTGAACTTACCATAGGCAAGGAAGCCGGTGATAGACTCGGCGTTTCACCTCCCAAGCAATCAGTAACACACCCTTTGAATTAAAGAAATTTCTTAAAGCTAATATCAAACTTAGCTTAAAAAGATTTAACCTACTAATAAAGTGTTTTTATTGACTTGAGCAATTTAAATTTTTCAGATGTTGATATTTCGTAACGCAGTTCCGATCTCTCACTCATTTAGACAACAGAGACGATTATTTTTCCAATGAATAAAACTACCAAAATTACCAATCTAATAATTTTTAGTTTGATTATAGGAATAATACCTGGAATTATTGACTTATACATACTGAAGCGTTTTACTCCGCAATCTGCTGTAGCAATCCCCAATACAGCAGGTAGTCTTCGTCCGCCAAAGTTAGTCGCATCAGATTTACCTCCAGGATTTCGAGAAGTCCCCACTCCAATCAGTTCACTTATCCGTGGTGCCATATCTTCAACCATTAGTGACCACTTTGGTAGTAACGAAATCCAGATCAGAGATTTAGTCACTTACATGAATCTGAATCAATGGACCCTCATCATTGGGTTTGTTACCCCGCTAAATAATGAGAATGCTGTTCAGATGTTTGATCTAGGGTTAGAGCAGCCGAGTGCTTTAGAAAAGTTTGTGACAGGTATTAAAAAGAGTAATTATTATTTGGGTTCAGTAAATATTGTTGAGCAAAGAGTTGCCCCTTCCTTATCGCAAAAGATTGGTCAAGTTTCCACTGGTATGGCAGTGATTGCAAAAGCGAGAAATGTCTCCTTGTTTTCTGAAATGGTTGCTTTTCGAAGAAATAATTTAGGTGCAATGCTAATTGTTGGACGCCTAAATGACAACATCCCTTCGATGACCACATCTAAACTTGCACAGAAATTCGACAGTCAACTATTAAATTTCCAGTCATATTCACACCCATCGAACCAACAGTAATGGGTAACCTTAGCCGCTAGGGCTGAAACTACCCATCATCAGTAGATCGAAAACGTCTTTAGAAACCTAGTCAATAGTAAATTTGGCGCAATGGTCTAATTCTGTTGTGCTACATGAAAGATATACGTATTCTCTAGCTCTAAAACTGCCTCAAAGCGTCACCCTAAAACAACCAGGAAGCACATACAAATCATCTAAAGTAGCGTACCAGTATCAAACTAACTGTAGATAAACGAGCTTAAGCAAAATTCTCACATTATTCACCTTTACCTCGTAGGCTCTGAGAAATAACCCATATCACCAAAACACTACCCAGTAGTTTCGGCTAGAGATATCCGTATACTCGAACCTTCGCCATCTGAAAAATAGAGGAACTTAACGGCCTATGGCAATAACCTTAGTTTCTTAAAAGCAATGTAGGGTAGAGGTTCTCTTAGGGTGTGGAGTAACTGTTTTCTCCTAAATAGGGGTTCCATTTGTCTGCATATTTTTATTTTTGGGTTTTCAATCTATACTGCGGACGACTTGCGGCTTAACATTGTAGTGGAGAGATTTGGCAGACTGGGAGTATCCCTCAACCGACTCCCCTATTTGCATGATTAAAATTGATTTCACCGCAGAGGAAATCCAACACCTCAATTACGAACGCTATCATCACCCTCACCCACGGGTACAGCGACGGATGGAAGTCCTCTACTTAAAGAGTCAAGGTCTTGCCCATGCCCAGATCTGCCAGCTTGTCAGATTAGCCGTCCGACCTTAGCCAAAACCCTTCGTTTGTATCAACAAGGAGGAATTGAAGGACTGAAGACCCTGGAATATAAAGGTCAACCCAGTTCACTCAACGCTCATAGCGATAGTGTGAGAGCCTATTTTGAGCAACACCCGCCCCGCACCAGTGCAGAAGCCCAAGCAGTCATTGAACAATTGACAGGTATTAAGCGTTCTCCAACCCAGATCAAAGCCTTCCTCAAGCGCATCGGTTGTCGCTATCGAAAAGTGGGGTATGTGCCGGGAAAGTCGAGTCTGCCCGAGAAAATTGAGGAACAAGAGCAGTTTCGACAAACTCGCCTTGAACCCTTATTAGAGGAAGCTCAACGCCAAGAGCGTCTTGTCTTTTTTGTGGATGCTGCTCATTTTGTTCACCGGGCTTATCTGGGGTTTCTCTGGTGCCTTCGTCGGATCTTCATCCCTTCTCCTTCTGGCCGTCAACGATTCAATGTTCTCGGTGCACTCAACGCTGTCACCAAAGACGTCATCAGTATCACCAACCACACCTACATCAACTCTCATAGCATGTGTCTGTTGCTAGCCAAGCTCGCACTACTCGACCCAGTCATACCCATCAGCGTCATTTTAGACAATGCCCGATATCAAAATGCCAGCTGGTGACTGACTTTGCTGAGATCGTCGATATTGAGTTAGTCTATTTGCCCTCCTATTCACCCCATTTGAATTTAATTGAGCGGCTCTGGCGCTTTGTGCGCAAAGAATGTCTCTACTCAAAGTATTATGCTGATTTCCCCGCCTTTAAGGGAGCCATTCAACAGTGCCTCGACCAGTGCAATGGTGAGCATAAGGCGAAACTCACAAGCCTGCTATCACTCAAGTTTCAGTCCTTTAAGAAAGTTAATATCTTAGCCGTCTAGAGTATATGTGAGACCATGAATAATTTCTTGTCTGGTATCGCTTTAGTATTTTCTACACTCGCTTTACTCATGAGTGGGGCCGTTCTCTATCTAGATTTGACGACACGTGGGGTTCTTTACCCACAAGCAAACCTATCGGAAGATCCTACTCATGACAAAGATAAAAATCCTAGTCCTTTAGGAGGGATTTCCTCTGAACCTACAGCAGTGCCTGATTCAAATACTGTAATTGAAGCGCCTCAAAGCGTCTCAGAGAGCAAAGCAGACGAATTTATCCAACCAGCATTCAATAGTAAAGCTACCGTCGAATTAATATCTGTTAAGCGTATTAAGCACCCTGAGAAAGGCACCCGCAATATTGTAAATGTCCGTCTCCGGTTCCGTCGCCTTGCAGAGAATGCGACCAAGAATGAAACATTTGACCTTAGTGATACTCAAGCTCGACATTCAGAAACCAACGAAGTGTATAAACAAATCATCAACTCAACTGGCCTCATTACACTCCAGACCCTTCCCCTTAACGCATCAGCAGAGGGCTATTTTTGGCTTGAAATACCCGAAAGAACCACCACCATTGATATTGTCATACCAAAGACAGAAATGTTTCGCAATGTTCCAATCACAGGGTAGTCCAATAGAGTGTTGCTCAACTCTCTATGAACTCAGGTTATTTAATGAACAGCGAGACATTCCTGATGAATAGCCTATGATGAGTGGTTACTACCAACGTCTTTGGTCGAAACTTAAACGAAAGTGTCTTCAATACTCTTATCAAGCAATAGCAGATCCAAAGTGGTTTGTAATGTTTTGTGCTACTCGGATACAAATACTGAGATCTCTTGCAATCTTAGTTACTAAACATTCTTCTGCTCAGATATATCAAGATTTAGAACAAGGGGGTAATACATTATTTCCATCTCTTGATGTCAACAAAGTTGTTGAACATTTGAAAAAAGATGGTCTATTCTTTGGAATTAACTTACCATCAGATATTTTACATGAGGTATTAGCTTTTTCAACTCAAGTAGAATATCATGCTAATAGTAATCCTAAGTTGAAGTTCACCCTGTCAGACAAAGAAAAGTCAGAGTTAAAGTATCAACAAATTTTCGTTACTGCTAATCATATTCATAGTTCCCTAATATGCCCAGCTATTAAAAAACTTGAAAATGATTCTAAGCTTAGAGAAATCGCTACCAAATATTTAGAAACAATTCCAGTGCTATTAGATAGTCAAATTCGATGGACTTTTCCAGTAACCGTACCATTGAATGAGGCTGTAAGAGGATTCTTCAATTTTCATTATGATCTAGAAGACTATCGCTTTATAAAATTCATGTTCTACCTTACTGATGTGCCTGTATCAGAGGGGAATCATGTTTTTGTCAAAGGTAGTCATAGAAACAAAAGACTGAAGGATCAATTTTCCTTAACTAGAGACTCTACGGATATGGGTATCATCAATTATTATGGTCATAACAATATAGAAAATATCTACGGTAAAGCTGGTTGTGGTTTTGTTGAGGATTTTTATTGTTTTCACAAATTAACTCTTCCTATGTCGAGGAGTCGTCTGATTTTAGAAGTTAAATTTGCTATGAATAGCTATTTATTTTAGCTTTGGGAACTACTGTCTCATCACAATCTTAATTATTAGACCTGCATTTTGTGAGTAGCTCAATCACCCCCAGATCCCAGCCACCCTCTCCCGCTCCAACCACACCCCAATCATCTCCTCAATCCGCTCCATAGTCTCCCCTGGCCGCAGCTCAATCACTTCCCCAATCTCAAAGTTCTCCTCAATTTCAACCGCACACTCCCAGCAGAAACTCGGTGTAGCAAACGATTCCCTCACGAAAGGCTTCCCTGTTCCAGCCACAGTAATCCAGTAACGTCCGAAGCCATTCTTGGCAACAGCCAGATACTCCAGCTCCCCTCGCGTCCTGGTCTGCTCCACCAAATTCTTCTGGCTCAGCTCCAGATTCCTGAATCGCCGCTCCAGCTCTGCTGAAATCCTAGGGGTTCTCGGTTGACTAGTCTGGGCAGCTTCTGAGGATCGTGTCTTAGGAATGTACTCAGGTTTGGCTGATCGGGGAGGTTGCCTAACACTCCGACGTATTTCTCTCAGCTCTCCTTTCCCTGGTTCCCGCTTAGCTGGTCGGGTTCCCTCTGGTGCCTTTTTTGGGAAGGCTGTTTTGCTTAGGAGCTTGGGTGCGGAAGGGGCGGGCTTGGGTTGGCCTGGGGTGGTCTGAGGGATGGGCTTGGGGTTGAGGCTGATGATGGGGGTGGTCATGGGGGGGAGTCCTCTAACGCACCGTTAGTTTAGCGGTAAGGATTCTTGAGGAGGGAGATTGTTGTAAAACTTACGTACATCCATGCTTTCCTCGCCATCTTTAACCTTAAGTTTTCGTTGTTTTATACATAGACTAAAATCAATCTATATCTATATTTTAATTTGCTAAGATCTATGTATGCTTGTCAAGTTTGCATCTCGCTAAATACACATCTGCATAGGTGATTTTGTCTGGCGCACTCCCACAAGTGCGCCTTTGCTAGGTCTGTCAAGACGAAACTTATAGCAGTCAGTAATATTAGGGATCAGCTTGCATCAGCAGTGAGGTACAAGCATTCGTTTTAGTGTTTGCTTTCAAGATTGACTGGTTTTATCCGGTTTAATTTTCAAGCCCATACACCGATAGCTAAATCTCTACACACATTGATAATTTAGGATGATAAGTCATGTCGATTTTCGTTGGTAACCTCTCTTATGCCATTACAGAGCAGGATCTAAAAACTGCTTTTTCACAGTTTGGTGCCGTTAAACAGGTCAAGCTCCCCATTGACCGCGAGACTGGCAAGAAGCAAGGCTTTGCTTTTATAGAAATGGATAATGAGGCTGAAGAAGCCAAAGCAATCAAAAAACTGGACGGGGGGGAGTGGATGGGAAAGACTCTCACAGTATATAAGGCAAAACCTCGGGTAAATAGAATGGGTAGTGATAACTTCGTTGCTGGGAATCTCTTCTAGAGACAATTTGTATTACAGGATCTATCTCATAGCTCATTGGTTTGGGCTATGAGATTATATGCTCAGATTTCTCCACTTCCTCCACACCCACGATCACGAATGTAATTCCCTCCCTCTAACATTCATGCCGATAGAGCTTTTCACCCTCTAGCTAATGCAGGTACCAAAAGGGAATCCCCCTGAATTTTCTCCACGACTGAGATTCTAATCCTCAAAAACTCAGTGATACACTCAAACAGCAAGGGCAGAATAAGGTATTCCAGATCATAATGCTCCGCTTTCGTAATCGATCTGAGGCTGGAAAAGAACTCGCGACACATTTACAACACTGTGCTCAATGTTCATCATCAGTGGTTCTGGCACTACCTCGGGGTGGTGTTCCGGTGGCCTATGAAATTACCCAAGCATTGCATCTTCCTTTAGAGGTCTGTCCTGTTCGTAAGCTATGCGTTCCTGAGCACCCTGAACTGGCAATGGGTGCTATCGCTCCGAACGGAGTTCGCATTTTGAATCTGACCATGATTGATGAATTTATGATTTCCCATCAACAGGTTGAACTGATTACCACTCAAGAAAGACAAACCTTACTCCGATATGAACAGCTTTATGAACACAAGCGATTTTTTCCAAGAATTAACCATCAATCCGTCATTTTGGTGGATGATGGTTTAGCCACAGGAGCAACAATGAGAGCAGCTATTGCTTTTGTTCAAAGGAAGCAACCAGACTTTTTAATCGTTGCCGTCCCTGTCGCATCAGCATCGACTAGCAAAGAACTTGAAGCTGATGTGGATCAAATCGTTTGTCCTCTAAAATCTCAATATCTTATGTCAGTAGGATATTGGTATGATGATTTTTCTCAGATTACTGATGCAGAAGTGCTCCAAATCTTAGTACAAGCCAGAACTGACCGCAATTAGTCTCCACTTCTTAAGTCTTTCAGAATGTGTTTTCAAGATTAATAATCACTCTATCTCGATCTGACCGAAATCTATCCAACTAATCCTTCGCAGCTCCCACCTTCGCCTGTTTCTTTGACCGCCTCTTACCTACTCCCCACAGTCTCATTTCTAGCACCGTGCAGTGACCCCCTTTAGGTATCACCTCAAATCCATACCTGGGCATAGAGATTTGCTGACGCTGATATGTTTCAACAACAAGGAGACATAAAGATCAGGTCACCCGATATCTTCTGAAAAAACTACATCAACAATGGTTTTCTCATTCGGCATAGAGTGTTATTTTTGGACTTCCTTGCTGTGGGATGCTGCTCATAAAGCGATGTTGCAATTGGGATAGTCCTTGGTAGCCCAAAAGACTAAAGATTGAGATCACGAGGCATCCCAAACTCACTCGCAAGGGGAGGATGGGGAGCAAGAGCATCACTGCCCCTAGAACAGCAGATACAATGGCCAGACGCTGACACAGTTTTTGAGCATTCGCCAGCCTGTCAACCGAATGACGGCAGCTGGGGCAGAGTTTAGTGTGCCGATGCCAGCGATCGTAGAGCTGTTCATCGCTGGTGGTTTCCACTCCCTCAGAATAGAGAGTATTGGTGGCAGGTCCACCCTCAGCAAATTGCTTGAACCAAGTTCTTAGAGTTAGAATGCCCTGATCGGCAGGGGTAGGGAAGAAGGATGTTCGGCGGTGTTCGGGGTCTGCCGCCTCGTTCTGCTCTTGGGCATGCATGGCAGTGATGTCCTGATCACTGAGTTTGTAAGCTCCCAAATGTTGGAGACCCACCTGCACATCCTGAGGTAGCAATCCCCATAACTGGCGGTTGGCCCACTGAAAAAAGTTGAATCGGGGTGCAGGAGGAGGAGTATCGATCGCAAACTTCCCAATATATCGGCAATGGCCCGGTGTGGTGGGGACAAAATACAATTGGAAGATCTGGATGCCACCTGTGGGCAAATGATACTGAGTCATATTGGCACAGGGTGGACAAAACCTGCGTGTAGCTCTCATACCTTGATTAAAGGCATTGTAGCCTCCATGCCTGAGCATAAAACCATCCTCGGCACTCATCTCACCTTCTAGTTCAAAGTCGCGCATCGGCATCGCGGTTGCTGGGGAAAACCCGAAGATCCCCTCATGCAGAAATTGGGCATGAGACGGGTCAAGGCTGCTTTCCAACGAGACGGTATAGCCGACGGGGACATCGCTGAGATGCCATTCGGCCTCAGTCCATTGCTCACTAGGGTCTGGTAGAGTTGCAGGCTGCTTTTGCTGACATTCTTCCTGAGCGGCTGAACTGCAATCAAGCCACACCCAAAGCAGTTCTTGGGCGACTTGAGTGGGATAAGTGGGTACGTGGGATCTCACATTGCGGTAAACGGCTGCTGAGGAATCTGAGTCTGCCAGCATTGGAATCTTGACACACTGCCCACTACAGTCAAATTGCCAACCATGCTGGCGGCAGACCAAAGTGCCGTCATCCTGAATCTTGCCGAGGGATAACTGTGTCAACTTATGGGGACAAATATCATCCATCACTGTCCACTGTCTTTCATGGTGCCAGACAACTAACTTTTTGCCGAGTATGGTGATGGGAGTGGGACAAGTGCTGTCCAAATAACTCAGCGGGCTGATTGGATACCACTGCTTCAGCCAATTAAACGGCTGCTCTACAGCGGCTGATCGTGGTTTTGGACTGTTCAGTTCCAGAGCTTCTGTTTCTGGATTGATGTGAGTTGTCATAACAGATATCCATTTTCAAGAATGATTCTTTCTTGAGCGTTGGAACACTAAATCGACGAGTAAAGCTTGACTGATGATTCCTATGAGGTGAGACCATAGTATTGGTAGATCACGCCACAAATCAACATTAAGGGATATCATCAAGTCTGGGTAGACTTCGGCTACTCTCCAATAAGTTAGCCGAGCCGAGCATTCACATTGATAACAAATAGTTTCGGATTTTTGTCTAGCTAACCAAAAATATTGGCTGTTAAACCTATTATGACTAACTACAACAAAAGATCAGTGTTAGAGTTTTCCTGAGGTCTAGGCACTGGATGATTCCATCAGTCTAGGGCTAATGCAAATAAATCAAATGATTAATCACTTTACTCGGTAATAAAGAAGCAGTACACCATTTTCATAGATTTTATGATCCGTCAGTTCTAAAGCCGTCTGCTGAATCACACCTGAGAAAAGTGGTATACCTGAAACCATCAAAAAAGGGTTGATCTTGAGAATGAGTTGATCGACCAAGTGGTGCGCAAAAAGTGTTGTAGCTAAATCACCACCACCACACAGCCAGATCCCCTTACCTGATTGACTCTTGAGACTTGTCACCAACTCAATTGTATTGTTAGACACAAGTTCAACATTCTCATCCGGGCTTGTATTTATACTGCGTGAAAAGAGGTATTGCTTTAGGTGTGAGTAAGGGCTTGTTACACCTTCCTTCAACCCTATCTCATAGGTCTTTCGCCCCATTAGAACGACATCAAACCATTTGTTCTTACCATGAACACCCAATGCATCACGTAGGTGAGATGGAACGGTTTCAGGAAATGTGGCGAAGACATCTGCAAAATATTCAGGATCTTGGGAAAAGCCGTCGTGTGAACCATCAATATGTGCAATATACCCATCCACACTGCAAGCTACAAAATACGTCAGTTCTCTCATTCTGCCTTCCTCTTATTGTGATGGAGAAATGGATATCATTGGTGAATTCCACCAGTCGCCAGGTGGGGGTGATTCTAGTTTAAGCAGAATGGCATTAGAGAAAAAGCTGAGGTTTAGCTATGAAGGTCACAAATCCCCTACTCCGCCTGATGATCCATGCCACTATGAACCGCTATGCTTTTCAGACCATCCTTCAATCCAAATATTTACGACAGACCCAAGATGGGTAGGCAAAGATAATGACTCTCAGAGTGGTTTTGTTGAGACGGGTAGAGGCTGGATGGCTCCCATTTGGGAAGAATGCGTGAGTCAGGTACTTAAGAATCCCCCAGTCTATTATTTCGAGCCTGCTTCAATATTTCTCAACCCCAAAGATTGAGTGCTAAGAGAAAAATGTCTAAACCTTCCAGAAATTCCGAAGGTAGCCCATTAATGATTAGATACAAAGGAAGATAATTCTGGGAATGCTATAGGTTAGCTTTCTTACCTTTGCTAAAACTACACTGATTTACGACAGTCTATGGCCGCTGACAACAAATACTCCAAAGTACTCCTTGAGTTAAAGACTCACTACCAGGAGACACTCGCTGAACTAGAAGCTCAAACAACTCAACTCAAGACTAAAATCACGTCTCTGGATACGTTGATTGAAGATCCTTTGTTAGGCTCAGACATCCTTTCAATCCTTCAAGGTGAAGCAGATTCAATAGATTCAGAAGCGCCAGACTCAACAGTTGCCAACACAGTAGAACCTAAAGCCAAGTCTAAGAAAACTACTCAAAAAGCTGCTTCAAAGAAGAAGTCTACACCCCCTAAGAAGCCAGTTTCAACTGCAAAGACAAAGGGGACAGTAAAACCGGTAGTTGATGCTACAGCTACCCCAAAGAAAGCTGCACAAAAGGCGTCACCCTCATCCGGGAAAAGAAAATCTCCAACATCCAAAAAATCAGCCTCTGCACCAAAATCGACACAAAAGGTAGAGCCTAAAGCTGAAGCTACTTCCCCTCAAGTTGCTCAAAAAGCTTCATCCAAAAAATCCTCAACCTCTAAGAACACATCTTCTCAGAACAAGGCCAAGAAAACTAAGAGACAAGGAAGACGTTCTTCCTCCACTGTTCTGAAGATGAACAAACCCTATGACAAGATGACCAAAATTGATGCAATCTCAAAGATTATGCAGGAAAATCCTGGGAAAGTCATGCACACTGATGATTTAAGCTTGATATTGTTTGGTAAATTGACCCCAGAGCAACATAAAGCTGAACGAGCAAGAATGAAAACCTTGATGTATCGAGGTGTTGATCAGAATCGTTGGCTCAAAGTACCCAAAAAGCAGATGCGCTATGTCTTTGAATCGAGTAGAAATGTTGGGCCAACAGAATCTGGTTCATCTAAGAATCAAAAGTCTCAAAAGAAGACTTGAGACGTTTCAGAGTATCATCGTTCCTGATCTCAAGCAGATGCCATCATTCTTGAGATCAGGAATGATGGTGGAGCAAATAGAAAAACGCCTCTACCAATCTCCATTCGCTCTCCTGATAGCGCAAAAGTACTACCAGCTAAGTAGTCTGTTAGCCTCTGAGCCAGCTTATTTTCCAAAACCGCCAAATTCACTAGAAGCATATCATCCGTTTTCATCGCGTTGATTGCTTCTTGAGCATCTTCAAATGACTGGGGGTGAAACACACGGATCTTATGGGGCGATATTGCTTGAAAGGGAAGAAGGTTGTCCATAAACCAGTACTCCTCTGCGACCAAGTCCAGGCATATCTTCAGGGTTTCGTGAATACTCCAGGCAGTCTGTCTATACATACTCAAGCCTAGGATGCACAACTGATCTGTTACTCTCAATGACATCAGAGCCATCTGAAAGTTCCGTAACTACCGCATTAAACCCAGATCCAATTCGCTGTATCAGTTCCTGCGCACGAGGAACAAGTATATCTCGTCGCCGCTTGGCTCTCGGATCAAATCCGGTATCAGCTAACTCGTAGTCAATCTGAGCTTGATCGCCACGATGGGGTTTGATGACAATTCGACCCAGTTTTACTAACTTCGTGTCAGCAAGCAGGATCAAACTCATAAAACCCAAAGGTGGGATAGTTGTAATGTTTGACTGTTCTATAATTCTGCATGAAGTGATTCTCAGTACCAGAGCAAACTTCATGCTTTTTGAGGCTAGAAATACTTGGATTGCTGATATCCCGTTCACATTTTGGGGTGGACTGAGCTTATTAATTCTAGGGGGAGTAGTATGGCTATTGCCTAAATGGCAGGTCAATGGGTTAGATGAGCAGATGGAAATTCGGGATCGAGCTTTTATTGAAGACGCACACCGACGTACTCTCATCCAAGCCTTAGGAGGACTCTTTTTCTTGACGACTGCCTATCTGAGTCGTCGTAACCTCCAAATTACCGAAGGAAAGGAGGTAACTGAGCGATTCAGTAAAGCGGTAGCAATGCTAGGAGATGAGCGTTTAGAAGTTCGTCTAGGTGGTATCTACTTACTAGAACGAGTCGCTAAGGATTCCCCTTCAGATCATTGGATAGTCATGGAAGTGTTGACCTCCTATATTCGGGATAAGGCAGCGTTTCGCAGTCAACGCATGACAAATATGCCTACGGATATCCAAGCAGCACTCACCGTGATCAGCCGCCGAAATGTGCAGAACGATCTACCAGGGGGACAGCTCGATTTGAGTAAAACTGACCTCAGCCGTGCAGAGTTGGCCCAGGCCGATCTATCAAATGCTAATTTACAAGCAGCTAACCTTGCTGAGGCTAATTTGAATGCTGCTAATCTGAGCGGTGCCAATCTCATCAAGATGAATGCACACCATGCGAATCTGATTGCTATTAAGTTGAACAAAGCAGACTGTAG
Source organism: Acaryochloris sp. CCMEE 5410 (assembly GCF_000238775.2). Taxonomy (NCBI): domain Bacteria; kingdom Bacillati; phylum Cyanobacteriota; class Cyanophyceae; order Acaryochloridales; family Acaryochloridaceae; genus Acaryochloris; species Acaryochloris sp. CCMEE 5410. The sequence continues at coordinate 32,401 of NZ_AFEJ02000009.1, forward strand.
TAGCGCTAATTTCAGTCAGGCGAATCTATTTGAAGGAGAATTGGAAGCTGCAAACTTACTCAAAGTCAACTTCAGCGAAGCCAATCTCACTAAGGCTAATTTGAGTGCTACCACTCTAGTGGAGGCCAATCTTAAAGGAACCGATTTCACCAAAGCTAACCTCAGAGAAGCGAATCTGATCGGAGCAAATCTCAGTGAGGCCAACTTATTAGATGCGAATCTCAGGCAGGCTGATTTGCGTTCTGCTGCAAACCTGACGATGGAGCAAATTCAAGCAGCCGCCAATAACGATGCCATCTATGATCTAGAATTTCGAAACCAGCCTCAGCAAGAGTTTGGTCAGTAATGCAGCACTTTTTTAATTGACTGGGGAATCACCACTCTATACCCTTAGGGTTAGAGGGAAAGTAGCCAATTCTACTCAATAACTTCTTTGGTGCAGATATAGATCACCGCATACTGAATCGGTATAGACAACAATACTGGTGAGGCCAAGTCTGCTCCGCTGGAGTTTATTCATGAAAACCAACAATCTACGAATCAACCAACTTTCAAGCGAAGGGTATGAATGGTATCTTTCCTACCTTAATGTACTTGATGCAATGGACATCGAAAAATTCGCAACATTCCTCGATGAGAATTGTGTTCTAATCATGAACAACGCTACACCGATCGAAGGTAAAAAGGCTGTTCTAGAAGGCTTATCCCAGTATTGGCAGTTTTTTAGTGACCTTGAGCATGATCTTTTGAATATATACGGAACTGATTCATCCTTCATGCTTGAAGCCGTGAACCACTATAAGCGGCTTGATGGAAAGGAAGTTTCTCTAAGGGCAGTTGCGCTCACGGATAAGAACGAAACGGGGAAAGTCATATCTGTCAGGCTATTCACAGATACTAGCCTGCTATATGATTAAGATACGGCATAGCACTAATTTCAAGCTAGGTGTGATGCAAAGCAAGTTTTGGTAAGCTTCAAACTTTTACTTAAAATGGGAAAGTCCTCTCAACTGCCGTATAAAACTTTTAGAG
>NZ_AFEJ02000010.1 GCF_000238775.2 Acaryochloris sp. CCMEE 5410
CAAGCAACTAGAGCGGATGACCCAGCCCAAGCGCTATGCCAACCAAGACTGTAGTCTGTTCTATGACTCTGTGGGGATGCCGCAAACCCCGACCCCTGAGCGGATGGGGAACCTTGCTTCTGTGCAAGAGAACTTCCCCCTCAAGACCTATGGTCAAGTCAATATTGCGGGTCAAGAAATCGGTTATCGACTGTTTCAGTGGGGGGAGAATGATATGAAGGGTGTATTTGACGTTGCCATTGAAGGGTTAGATTCCACTGGGCCAGGGGATGAGGCCAACGCCCAACTAGACGGCGTTAACACGGGGCTATGCAGCCTGGGAACGGAATTCAAGGCCATCTGGGATGTGCGTTCGAGTTGCGAAGAACCCTTAGCCCAAGTGGCCCAGCAAATCCAGCAGGCCAAGGACCCTTGACCATCGCCCAGCTCAGCGCTGAAGCAGAGCGGCTACTGGCCTTGAAAGCATCGGGGAAGCTCACTCAATCTCGGATTATCTATCAGATCAAATGTCGCCTAGAGCTGCATGAGGCGGAGGCTCCCCCCGAATCTCCCGCTGATGTCCTCCTGGACTATTTAGATCAATTTGTCCCTCAGTTTCTCAAGGAGGAGAAGCGCAACAGCAAAGCAACCTGGGAGCGGGCCATCAAATATGCCTATGGCCGCATGTACAAAGAGACCTTTGAAACCATCACCTCCCCCAATGGGTTTGGCCTCACCGCCCGCCCCTTAACGGCTCAAGAGATGTGTGATTGGGACTATGGGGAAACCCATAACGATGGCCTAGAAGTGCCCCAATGTCAGATCCTAGATCATTACGGCTTGGGTGAACTCATCGTCAACGACCCCGCCAACCATGCCCTCTATGCCCTGTTTGAGCCGAGGGAAGGACTGCCCGCCGTTCCCCTGTTCAAAGATGACTGTGCCTATCTACCGATTAAGAATCAGTGGGTGGGGGCGATTCGATTTGCGGACCTACGGACGATGCCCAAGGTTGATGGTTCTGTGGAGAAAGGATTCCTAGAATTCTTCTACCGCAAGCTGTGTACGGGAAAATCCCCCGTCACGGATTTTCGCTTAGTCACTGAACTGCTCCCGGATACCCCCTACTGGAGTCGATACCTGCTAGAGCAGACCTATCGTAACTCCGTGAGACGAGAAGACCGAGCGGCGATGAAGAAAGACGTGGATGTCGTGGCCCGAGAGCGGAAGCGGGCCGCAGATCAGAACCTGGAATGGCTCAACCAGGGCAACCAAGTGATGAATGTGGCCCTCTGTTTATTCCTCTATCGCAGTAGTGAAGAGGAACTGAAGAAAGACCTGAGAACGGTCTCTCGACTGTTTTCCTCCACCTCCTGCGAGATTATCCAGCACCGATTCAACTACGTCTACTTCGCCCAAATGGCCCTCTCATCAGCTCCCCTGCTGACCTTTCCCACGAGTGCCTATTCTGGCCCTAGGCATTACCTATATCGGACCTCATCCTTGAAGGCCACCACCACCATCCCTCAGATTCAGCCCCCCAAGATGGATGATCTGGGAGTGATGCTGATTGGTCAGGAGCTGTCCACCCCCTACTTCTTGGATATCGTCTGGACGAATCCCAACCACACCCTGATTGCGGGAGAGACGGGGGCGGGCAAGAGCCTGTTTATGCTCAAGTCCATCCAAGCCTATGTCAACGCCCAGCAGTCTGGGGTCATCTTTGACTTTCCCCCACCAGATGGTCAGAGTACCTATGAACCCCAGGTCGCCACTTGGAATCGATTAGGGGTTTCAGCTACCTATCAAAGCGTGGATAAGACCACCATCAACATCATCGGGGTGCCTGATATCTCCTGGATTGATGAACTGCCCGCCCCTGGAGAGCCAGGATACTACTCCCAGCAACCCACCCGTGAGTCCGCCTTGAGCTACATCGTTGAGAATAAGCTGCGGATCCTGCAAGCCATCACGGGGCTAGACCGGGAGCATCATGCGGGTCTAGAGGTGGATCTGATGTCGAATGCCTTGAGCATGTGCTTCGCGGACTTCTACCAAGCGAACGAGGAGCGCTACGCGATTGCCTCTCTCGCTCCGTTTGGGTCTGAGGATGCGGCCAAGATGCCGATTTATGAGGAATTCGTGGCCTTTGCGCGGGACTGGCTGCAAGCCTATGCCGAACGGGATGAAGTTCAAGTCCACCTCAGACAGCAGTTTGATGCATTGTACCTGCTGCTCAAAGGAGTGATGTCTCGGTCCTTGGGGCGCTGCATCAATGGCCTGTCTGCCTTTGACACCAACGTGGATGTGCTGGTGCTGGCCTTGACGAACGTGGATTCAAGTCGAGATTCCCTCATCTATGGCTTGTCTGGATTTGACCTGCTGTTGCGTAAGGCCATGTCCAAGAAAAAGACCCTGCTAATGATGGATGAAGGAAGTGAACTGTTTGAGCATCCCGTGTTTGCCCGGATGTTTGGGTCCATCTGCAATGGCGGTCGTAAATGGGGCTGTAACGTGGTCTTAGGCTTTACGGGTCTAGAGCCGCTCATCGCTTCCCCTGCGGCCTCCAAAGTGATTACCAACCTCCAGAACAAGTTTGTCTCCAAGATTAATGACGATAGCTACAAGATCCTGATTAACCATTTTGGCTTTCGACCCGAGAACCTGAAGCGGTTTAAGAAGAACGCCTACAACTCCAACAAGCAGTTGCAGGAGTCCTACTTTATCTGGAAGCGCCATGACCGAGAGCTGCTCGTCAAATATGCCCCGGATAACGTGACGCTGGCCGTAGGCGCAAATTCCAAGCTGGAGACGGAGGCGAGGAACCGGGTCATGGCCCAACATACCGACCCCGTAGCGGGCCTGGTCGCCTTCGGGAATCAGCTCTCAGAGGCCAATGCTAAAGGACTTGAACCCACTCATATAGGAGTAGATCCCCATGCTGCGTAACCGATTGATCCTGATGCTGATCCTGTCAGCCCAAACCACCGTGACCCTAGCTCCCGCCTTTGCCCAGGACTCCCCTGGCTATACCCCAGACATTATCAGTGTGGATGACATCTATACCGCTCCAACCGTGAATGAAGTGCCCACAGCCCAGATTCCCAAGGGATTAGGAGGGATTATTTACGGAGTGTTGGGGGATGATAACCCGAACACGATCAATGAAACCCAACGGAAGTTTCTCAAAGTTTTTGAGTATGGTCAAAAGGCGTTGAAAGCCTACCGTTTAGGCAAAGACCTCTATCAGTCCGTCAGCAAGGTTATCAAAGACCCAGATGGTGTCCTCAAGCATGATCTGCTCGTCCTTCTTGATGGCTACAACAAGATTGGCGGTAACGAAGTTCCCAGTGCTGATGCTGGGGGGAATGGCCCATCTGCCAAGATATTTGATGACCCTCAAACCCCTGCCCAAGTCTATATTCAGGCCAAGAATGATGTGGCCCGAAGGATGTATGTCCCGTCCCTGATGCAGCAGTTGGTCTTTGGCGAGGATGCCCGTACGCTTCGAGAGCAGCAGTCAGGCCAGCTAGAGGAGTCATTGACCAACACCATTGAAGCCTCGACCAATCTCGTCCAACTCACGGGGGGCACGATTGAAGCCGTTGCTCATAATGGTGACCTCGCTAAAGCCGTAGGGGAAGAATCCACCCATGCCCAAAAGCTGAAAAGCTCCCAAGCGGTATTGAAGTCCCTGGCCCGCTCAGACGCTATCCAGTCTCAGCAGACCTCCTTAAACGGCGTCATTTTGGGGAATATTCAGCAGTCTCAAGGGGAGCAGAATAAGGCAACAACTGCCTTGGTGGTTAGCTCTGCCCTGGCCTACCAGCAGCGGGATATCCAGAACCACCAGTTAGCCTCCCAGAGTGTATTTCTAGAGCAGATTCGAGCTGATTTAGGACAGCAGGAAGATGAACGTCAACGCGCTGCATTTGAGAAAGTCAACCGAGAAGCCAATATCACGAGTAATATCCTTATTCCGGGCCTTTTCCCGGCGTCCTCGTCGCCAGATTAATCATCTCATCACCGCATTGACCCTGCTGCTGACCCCCTGCTTTTGTGCCGTGGGGATGTTGAGTGCCCATGCCACGGTTTATAGCGTTGATTCTAAAGGGGTCAAACTGTTGTCAAGATCCCAGAAGAACATGCTCGTGACTTCCGAGTGGTGGGAAAAAGTCTGGGATTCCATGCTCACGGGAGAAGGCAACAGTTTCAGTAATCAGGCCCTCTATCAGTTCTTGATGCCTTTCCTGCTGGTGTTGCTGCTGTTGTTCCTCGCTAGGGCAGGATTTGATTATTTCAAAGGGGATTTTACCCGTGGCTTTAACCGCTCCGTTATCCCCATTGTGATCTTGTCGATCTTCCTGTTCACCTATGGCCTTGGCGCGAAGGCCGTTGCCTATACCACGAGACAGATGATGGTGAAGGGAACGGACTTGGTGTTGCGGGGGCAACTGGTGGATATCCAGTTTAAGGAGGCGACCGAGGATCAGCTGTACAGCTTGGAGTTCCAACAAAACTTTTCAGCACGCTCGAAGCATTGCCGCCAGTTGCCCGCGCCGACCCTGAAGGCACCCAAGAAATCCCAAGCGAGTTCAGAGGACACCGTCACACCCTTAGAGTCCCGCACGAACGATTCGATTAGTTGCATGGAGGCTTTATTGGCTGATGTGCGAACCCAACGGCAGGAGATTAAGAATGCCTGTCCCACCTGTAAAACAGCGGAGGAGGTCACTAAACGCGCCGAACAAGGTTTGTTAGGTCGGCTGATCATCGCGGGTCAGTTATTTATCGGGGAACTCGGTAGCCCCCATCTCAACTCGTTTGAAGCTGCAATTTCAGAAGAACTGGACGTGGGGGATGACCTACTGATGCAGTACTGGTTTGTCTCCGGGCAAGAGTTCATGCTGTTCCTAGCGGCGTATCTCGCGCCCGTCTTTATTTTGTATGCGGCCCTCCCCCTCCCTGGCCGCACGGGAATCCCGATCACCTACTTCAGTGCCTTCCTCGTGATTGCCTTAATCCGCTTAGCCTATGTGCTGCTAGTGGGACTGGGTGCAGCATTTCTCTCCCATAATCCCCCCAATGATGGTGCGGAATATTGGGCGAAGTGGCTAGGCGTCTATGCCCCCTTGATTGCCTCAGCGGGTGTGACGGGCGGGGTAATCGCAGCGGTTCATGCCTGGGGTGGGGCGATGATTTCGACGTTGGCCGTGGGCGTTTCCCTGGTGTCTTCCGGCATAGGCAGTACCATCAATTCCCTGCAACAGCGCGACTACCGAAATCGGTAGATCCTCACTAGCACTACAGGAAAGACATCATGGACATGATTAAAGTTCACCCCGCCCTAGAAAGCGCTCAGCAACAGAAAAAGCGAAAAATTCCCTGGCTGTTTATCGGGTTTGCCACCTCCTATGTGTTTCTGTTCCTCGCGGTATTGGGCATTGGTGCGAACCTTGCCTCCCTCAGAGAGGAGCGCTCCAACCTATTCGTGCAAACCCCGAATGAGACCATTCATGCTCAGCGCAAAGACCCGCTTTATCGTTCTGAAGGGCAGCTTAAAGCCTATGCGCGGCAGTGGTTCAAAACGGCCTATACCTGGAACAGTCAAGACCCAGAGAAGAAGGTGGGGGTAGATGCCTATCCTGCTAAGCTCTGGGCTGCATCCTTTGCAATGGACTTGGGAATGCGCGAAGGGTGGCTGCAGCAAGTCAAGACCCGTTATGCCCAGCAGCTTCCCTTGGATGCCTATCTGACGGGCAAACAAGAAGCCGTGATTGAACTAACGAGAGACCCCACGGTCCAGGAAGTGGAGGCAGGGCTATGGCGAGTGACGGTTGTAGCAGATCGGGCACATGTCAAGAGTGATGGTACGTCCCAAGTGGAAGCAATGAGCGTCACCCTGACGGTCCAAGCCGTCCCCCATAGCAACGCGAAAGAGAACGACATCTTGGGATTGGGCACGGGAAGTGAATCCCTCAATGCCTTGATCCACCGATGGCGAAAAGAAGGACTGAAAATCGTACTCGTGGAGGCGAAATAACTATGAAAGACACAACAAAAGTCCAATCTGAACAAGCCTCCCTGGAGGTGATCCATCAAGTGACGGGGAAGACCCCACCCCCCAAGGCTGAACCAACGGATGCATCAGCAGAGCTAACTCTAGATGGAGTGGCCCTGCCTGAGCTGACGAATGAGTTTAACCCCAAGAAGAAGACACGCCGCTCCATCCCCTTCCAGTTCCTATTCTTCGGCACCTTTGTGTTGGGGTTCCTCTCCCTGGTGCGGGGCTGCTCTACGATGTCTCAACCCCAAGTGAAAGAGAATGAACAGACTGTCGCCACTGCACCCTTGGAAGAGAGCGAACGGCAGGAGCTGTTGCAGGTGATTAATGAGCAGAACCTTGCCATTCAGCAGTTGCAGCAAGGCAAGCGCATTGACTTACGCACAGGCAAGGATAAGAAGCTGCCCAAGCCTGCCGTTAATTCTCGGACCATCAGTCAAGTGAATCGGCCCACGAGAAGAACACCCCCACCCGCAGCAACGACTGCCAGAAGTATTCCCGTGCGTCGTTCCGTGCCCCCAACTCGCCCTCGGTCTGTGCCATCCAAGCCCAGGATTGTCTATCGAGACCGGGTGGTGTACAAGCCAGCACCCACTCCTGTGCGACCTCAGCCTGTGGCAGCGGCATCCCCGAAACTTCAACCCGTCAATCGAGTGTCTCTGTCCAAGAAGTTTGAGCCACCCCTAGCCAAGCCGAAGTCTCGCCCCATCCAAATCAAGCGGTTGCCCTATCAGCCCGTCCGTGTCTCCACCACACCGATTAGACCGGAGACCCCCATCCAGCCCAAGCTGACTGGGGCTGAATCCGGGGTGCTAGTGGCCTCTAATGCGATGACGGGTGACTTGATGCAGGACATGTCTGCTGCCAGTGGGCCAGATGTTATCACGAGACCACAGACAGAAGGCGTGACACCGACTCAAACGAGCTTCGTCCGTGGCTCTATTCCTGCTGGTACGAAGGTGAAAGCGGCCTTTGCCAATCCCCTGACTTGGGTGGCGGGTCAGCAAGCACCAGCGGGGCAACGGGTTTTGCTCCGACTGAAAGGCGACTTGGGAAGTGTGGCGAAAAAAGGCTCTACGGCCATTGGTGAGGTGATGTTAGTGCAAGGAGATTTTGCTCAAGTCCAGATCGTGGAGATTAATGGTCGGCCCATTGATCATGTCAATCTGAATGCCCCAGAGGGGAATACCCGAACCCAGCCTGTTGCGATGGTGCAGTACAAGGATACGCCCTATCTGCAAGCCAAGGCCAAGAATACGGGTGGGTCAGACTTCGGGGGTCGTCTCCTGAGAGCGGGCCTTAATGTGGGCATTGACCAGCTACGCGACCAGGGGATTGGTAGTCGAGCGGGCAATGTCGTCAATAGCCTGCTGCCCGACCGTAATCGCTTTAGTCAGAGAAGGGGCAACCTCTATTCCTTTGAAGGGAAGGATGTCGAGATTTATTTCTTGGAGGGCATGTAGATGAAAGGTTGTCTCATTATCGTTCTGATCGTCCTCACGCCCTTCCTATTCCTTGCAGGCCCCATCGGCTGGATTCTGGGGATTATCGCCTGGATTTTGCTGCTGAAGTGAGCGGGACGAAAACCCCGTTCCGCTGAGGACGGGGTCGTTCATTGTTGAATGGAGTCAAGCTATGAAATTAAATCAATGTCATAGTCCTTTATTGCTGAAGGCGGGAGAGGAATCAGCTTATCCCGTGAGTGGCAGCAATGCGGTTGAAGAAGTCTTGTCCGCCTATGCCAGAGGTGTACGGAACTTCTCTGGTTCTGAGATTTATTGGGAAAGTCTCTACCAAGCTGAGCTTCAAGGGATTATCTTCACGAACTCAAATCTTACAGTGGATTTGTGTGAAGCCAAATTGATGGATGCAGATTTTAGCAACTGCGATTTGAACCACTCAGAATTCATTTGGGCAGACCTGAGTCAGAGCAATCTTTCAGGCAGTGATTTGACTAGGGTTATCTTCATTGAAGCTGATTTGAGAGGTGCCAATCTCAAGGATGCCTGCTTGAAAAACGCTTGTTTGAATGGGGCGCACCTGGGTGAAGCCAACCTAGAAGGGGCGAATCTAGAAGGGATAAAAGCCTTTTATGCGTGGTTTTGTGAGGGGATTTATCGAGGTGCAAGTTTTGCTGGTGCAACCCTGCAAAATGTCACTTTTGATGACTCTGATTGTAGGGGTGTGGATTTCTCAGGGGCTGATTTAACGGGTGCTGAGTTTCAGAACACTGATTTAAAAGGAGCAAACTTCACCAATGCCCAACTCAAAGATGCTTGCTTTGACAGCGCTGATCTCGTTGATGCGGATCTGACAGGGGCCAATGTGCAAGACGCGAAATTATTAGATGTGCGGATGGTGAGGAGTGAGCCAGAGTATGAGTGTATTTAGCCAAAAGAAGACAACGATCCGTCACTTACTTGAGACCTTGAGGCAATTTCCTGCCAATATGCAATGGCATTACAGAGCAGAATCCTTGGTGATTGAAGGGGAAGATGCAGCTAGTAAGCTGATCGCGGCATATCAGCGTGGCGTCAGGAATTTTGATGGATCAGTCTTTCCTGACAACAGTGATTTTTATGATCAGACACTCTTTGGAATCTCTCTCGCAAAAGGACGACTAAAACAGGCATGGTTCTGTAGTGGCAGTTTTCGAGGGGGCTGTTTCGCTGATGCATTCCTAGAAAGGGCCAGTTTTGATGATTCAGATTGCAGGGATGTGGATTTCTCCAGAGCTGACTTAACGGGAGCAGAGTTCCAGGGCACGAACCTGAGAGGAGCAAAATTCATTAACGCCCAACTACAAGGTGCTTATTTTGATAGAGCGGATCTAGTTGGCGCGGATCTGACAGGGGCCAATATGCAAGACGCAAAAATGATTGATGTACGGTTGGTTAGGAGTGATCCTGAATTTGTTGAACTTTAGTGTGTACTTCAAGGTGTAATTTTTAGCTCTAAATTATCTTAAATTGAGGTTGAATCATGCTTTGCCATATCCCCGCAATACTGAACACGTCCATTCCTATATCGACTAAACCGCTTTACCGTCTGCATCAGCGCTTGCATACACCGAAGGGTATAGGTCGTGTGATCGGCATTCAAGAATGCCCAGGTCCAGAAAAACCCTGTTGGTACTATCGGTTAGTGGATGTACCCGATGAGGAATCAGCTTGGGAGCCAACTTGGTGGTTGGAGGATCAAGTATGGCCTGAACTCGATTTTTTTATGATTTCAATCGAGTGCCCTGGCTCACATGAGCCTTGCAAGTCATATTGCGGAACTATTGAAGATCTTATTGAAGACTTTCAAGGGATTACCAAGGAGATGCTAGATAGCGGTGAACCCTGGAAGATTACTCTTGAACGGCTAAATTCTTTCGAGTCGAATTGATTTATATTTCCCAGTTGGTTGCATTTTCAAATTCCTCAACTAACTTCTTGATGATATTTGGATCATCGGTTTTTATCCCAATTTCTCGTACTTTTTTTTGTTTAGTGTTAGAGGTGAAAAAGTTATGACTACCGACTACAGCAAACCGATCGTCCCATACCATAAGCTTTTCGTGCGTTCCCATAAGTTTTAGGCGAAATCTCTCTGAATGTTCTCTTTCTAGATCTTCCAAGAGATCGAGAGCCGCATATTTCCAGTCTTCTTCTTCTGGATCTTTGGGCTTAGCTAACTTGCGAAAATATTTACGTGTTATGGGGTATGGATCACCTTTTCCAACATCTTTCCAAAACCCCCACCCAATATCAATCTGAACGTTTGGTTTCTTGAGGGCTTCTTCAAGTTTATCCATTACTTCCTCATCAATGGCTTCAGTTGTAAGCCAAGGATTAACAAGAATGAGATGGTGCTCAGTTTGTCTCAGGGCTTTAATTAACTCCTCCCGACTTTCTTTGCGGCCCTTAATTAGTCTGGAACGATAGGGTCTAATGGTTTGAATATGCTCGACAATTTGTTCAGCCCAAATAGTCAACGAGTCCGTGGTTTGCTCCAGACCGACTAATAGCTCTTCGGTTGCAGGCAATTCTTCCAGTCGTTGATTGAGTTGTTCCTGTTCTTCTCTTAAAGATGAAAAATCATTTTGAATCTGTGCTGGGTCTAGTTCCACTAGCGGAGAGAAACGGGTGTTTAATGAAGCGAGTTCACTTTCTACTGCTGATAGATCCACAGGCTCTGGGGGAGGAGGTAAAGCCTTTATTTGTGTTTGGAGGTGCTCTATTTTTTCTTCAACTTCAGTTTTTCCAGCCAAAGTCGGAACTGTTTGGGTTAAGCCTTCTATCTTTGTCCTTAGTCTCTCAGATTCGTTAATTGCTCTCTCTTCAAGTCTTCGAGAAATCTGGGTGCGTTCAACAAAATTAAGCCCTAATGCTCCAGCCATAAGGTACAGAGGTACTTTTCTATTTGATGCCTCTACCAAAAAAACTAAGGACGCACCAATTAGTAAAAACTCAAAAATACGCAAGGTCAGAATAGATCGCATACGAGAACCAAACGCTAACTGTATGCTCCCACTTCATTGATTTCTCTCTAGAAGGTTTGCTCAACTTAACGATTAACTACAGCTCACCCCGGTTTCTTGGAGCCGGGGTTTTCTCTTGGTTGCCAAAGCTCCTGACACCCATGCCTCCCTTCTAACCTATACCCCGCGCACCTCGTAGAGTGCCAAATTAAAAAACCGTATATCCTCATCGACGCTACCAAGCATTTCGATGAAACGAAGACTCTTCTCAGCGTTGCTGGCCGCTCTCCCCACCTTGACCCAGATAGCCCCAGCCATCGCCCAAACCACAACCGCAGCGGCAGCGCCTCTAGATCCAAATACTGAGGTGAGCTTACCCGGACTCTACTATGACCCAGATGCCCCTCATCCACCTTTAGCCAGCTCCCTGGTGCAGAGCAAGCGGGGTATGTGGATGTGCCTGCTCTGCCTGCTGGTGTAAAAACCCCTTATCTGCTGGATAGAGCATGGCCGCAAGGGGCCACCCTGACCAATCCTCAAGTTTGGGGATTTACAGCAGAACCCCGTCACGGCTGGCTTTACGAAGCTCTCTGTCAGGCAACTGACGGCATCCAGCGGCACCAACATTGGTGATGTGCCTGTGGGGGATGTGGCCCTGCTTAATGGCTGACTATCCAACAAGTGGATGACCTCTACACCAAAATCAACAATGGCGAGAAAATCAAGCTCAAGGATGCGGCCCCTGCTGTCCAAGCTGCCTTTGGTGTTCTCCTCAATCCTGGTTCAGCTCCCCAGCAGTTACAGAATGCCGCCCTGACAGCGGGTGAGCGTGTGGCCCTCGATAAGCTCAGCAAGATTCCAGCCCTGGAGGGCATCCCCCTACAAGACCTGGCACGGGGGAACTGGGAAGGGGTGATTGATAAAGCCGACCAGATTAAGCTGGCGGGCATTGGCGAAAAGATTGGCCCCACCCTGAAGAAACTCCCCGTCAAGCAGATTGTCCCGATCGTGGGTGATGCGGTTGCGGGAGATTGGCGAGATGCGCGTCGGAAAGCGATTGCCTTAGCCCAGCAGAAAGGGACAGAAGTCGCTGTGAAGGAACTGCTCAAGGAGTTCCCCAACTGAAGAATGTGCCGATTGCTGCGATTCCGGGTGTTCTCAATCAACCCGTTGACCAGGCATTACCCAAGTTGCAGATCTGGCGATTGAGCATATCCCTGGAGCCAAGGATAAAACCATTAACTCCATACCGGGTCTAGAGGATATCCCCATCAATGAGCTGCCGTTTGACCTAGCCTTTAGCTTTTTTGCGGGGGATGTGTTTGCCCGGTTTGACATTGCCTATAGCGGGGTAGATGGCCCGGAAGAACCCTCTGTGAATCATGCCCTATCGGGTGGGTCAGAAAACCAGAAGTTCAAACCCATCAAATGCACGGTGGGAGAGAGCGAGAAGCAACGAGCGGATAACTGTCCCCACTTCGAGATGCGGAAGTTTATCGATTCCGTCGCTGAAACCGCTGGGTTGGATAGCGACATCGAGGGCAAGCAATGGGTCCAGGGAGATTCAGGGGGCAAGAACGGTCAAGGGGTTAAAGGGGGCAAAGGACTGCTGAAGTGGGTGAATGGAGGCTGGGAACCTGCGGGGATTCATCCATTTGGAGTCAATAGCCATACCAAGTTTGTTCTCAAGCAAATCACGGAGTATCCCGATAAGAAGAGTACGGCTCGGTTGAATTTAGCCTTTCAGTTCTGTGTCAGCGTACCTATTCTCGGCCAGCAATGTACGCCTCATTTTCTGGTGATTCCCACACCCTTTGTGGTCAAGGAAGATGGGCTGTTCCTCGTTGCCAGTCGTCGTAACCTGCCCACTGAGATTGCACGTTTAAGAAATCAAACCCTGGCTGCTGGAGTGTACTGTGACCCCGATCAGATTATTGCCTCAGCGGGTCAGAGTGATTCCAGTCCAGCTAATACGAAGTACGGGCATCTCCCTTACGAAGAAACCACGGAGCAACTCTACAATGTGACGGCAGTGGATGGGGCCACTGTTGGCCTCACCCAGGATGCCGCCGCTGCCTTTGAGCAGATGAGGGAAGCTGCTGCGGCTCAAGGTCTGGATATCAAGGCGGTCAGTGGCTTTCGGAGTAGAAAGCTGCAAGCAGAGTTGTTCTCGGATCAGGTCGCTAAGCAAGGCGGCTCAATAGAAGCAGCGGCGAAGATATCAGCACCCGCAGGCCATAGTGAACACCATACGGGTCTGGCCGTGGATGTAGGGAATAATGCCAACCCCTATCTGAATGAATCTTGGGCTAACACTCCTGAATATGCTTGGATGCAGCAGAATGCGGGCAAGTATGGGTTTGAGCTGTCGTTTCCTAAAGGGAATAGCCAAGGGGTGAGCTATGAGCCTTGGCACTGGCGGTTTGTGGGATCTGATGCCGCTAAGTCTACGTTCGCCTCAGCGAGTGGTCAAAGCACCGGAACTCAAGGGACAAAGGCTCAAACGGTTGGGCAGTCTGCTTGGGGAAGCGAAACGGATGTCTACAACTTAATTTTGACATCAGCATTGGAAAGCACTGGCACGCAAAAGCAGGTTGATGTCGCTGTGGCAATCATGAACCGGGTTGTTTCTCCAAAGCATCCAAATACAATCACTGATGTGGTATTCCAGCCGAAGCAATATGAACCTAACTTTGGTCAAGCCCGGTAACTTCCAAGGAAGAAGCCATCAGCCGTATTGCTAAAAAGCAGGTAGTATCCAAAGTGCGATCTCAACTTACGAAACCATCGAACAAGCACTCAACGATCCGAATGCCATTGCAGCATCCCAGGCTTTTCTCCAAGGTGCGACTGACTTTAGAGGTCAGGATTGGTTGCACATTCGCCAACCGGGTGATCCTTACCGGGGAGATGTTGGGGCTAACTTCTATTTTCAGGAGTCACAGGATCCAGCTATCGCAGCGGCAACGTTAGGCGTGTTGGGCGTTGAGAGTACAGCGGTTGATCCGAATAGTATCTATGCGTCCGCCTCCGGTCAATCCATCCCTGCAAGCCCAGTGCGATTGCGAGTTCTGGTATTGATTTTGGAGCTATCACTCCAGGAGATGGTATCACCACAGGACAATTAGCTCATCCTGCTCCTGGTTACCGAGTAACATCAGGCTGGGGGGACGGTATATCGATGGCATTTACTCTGTCCACCGGGGCATTGATTATGCTGTTCCAGTTGGCGGGGATATCTTTGCTGTTGATGGTGGATTGTTAGTGATGTGTTTAATGAATGTCACCCAACGGGAGGCTATTATCTGAACACATGCGGGGATATTTAGGCAACTTCGTTAGAATTAGACATGCTAATGGTACGGAGTCTGTTTATGGACATTTGGCCGGGTCGCCATTAACTATTGGTGCGCCAGTTACAAAGGGCAAGTCATCGGGAAAGGTGGTAACAGTGGCTCTTCCACTGGTCCACACTTGCACTTTGGGATTAAGGTTCCAATGGCAATACTTTGATCCAACACCTTACCTAAATTAAGTGATGCAAGACTATGCTTAAAAAATCACTACTTCCATTGTTTGCTTTAGCATTTCTATGCCGATACAATCTGCGATTGCAACAGAGATACCCAAAAACTTCAATCTTGTGTTGCACCATCCAATATGCATAGTTATCTCATTGATGATTTGCAAGAGATGGTTCTAGAAAAGAAATTGATGGCTTTTACCTGATCCGATTGCAATACAGTGACTACCGAACTTGGTTGATTGCCAGTTTGCCTTGCAAACATCATGCGTTTGTCGGGGAGATGGATTTGCACCAACTTTACGGGCTTGTTTAGAGGTAAGGTGAAGGTGTGAAAGTTGAGAAGCCATTCACTGAATATGCAATAAATCTGATAACGAATATTATCGCCAGAGATATCCAGAATTGCACAACAGTGATTAGCAAGCCTAATATGTGATGCGACGATATTCACCAAGTCAACCCAGGCAATTCCTCTGGTCTGTAGACACTTGGGTTGCTCCAGCCAGCCCATAATTGCGGAGACCTGCGGCTGTAATATCAACTCCCAACTTAATCAAAGATTGCCTCCATTCCTAGAAAGGCTTCCTTGAAACCCCCTTCCACTCCAGCCTAAAGACCTCCTCGAAAAATCAGTATATTCTCAGCAAACTCACTATTTGCTGACCATGCAAACTCACACAGAACAACCCACCAGCATTCAGACGCTGAAATCCCCGCCATACTCACCAACACCCTCGTTGGTTGTGGCAGCATCCTGGTTCTCCTGTTCATCCTCAATATCATCTGCGGCGATAGTCGCACGGGTCGAGATCCTGATGATGCCCGCTGGGCGACCTGGGGGAACGTCGCAAAGCCAAACGCAAAGGACTCAAACAACGACGAGAAGGTGAACGGGATAAAGTCGGCCTTTGCTTGGGCAGTGACAACCCCATCGTCTTGCCCGACAACCACCCCTTATCAAGTCTTGGGAGCAGCGGGGGAAGGAAAGACGGAACCGTCATCGAGCCAATCCTCTGTGATGCCATCAAGCAGGCCATACCTTGTTTGTGTTCGATGTGAAAGGCACCCTCAAAGAAAAGTTCATCCCCTATGCCCTCAAGCAGCCCATCCCTATAAGCCCTATATCTTTGCACCAGGGAAGAAGTATTCAGACTCCTTGGACTTCCTGGGATTCTTAGAAGACCACAACGATGACCTGACGGCTGGGGCTACCGTCACCACCTTTTTCGATAACGTGATTGTGGCTTCAGATGGCAGAATGCTTTCTTGATAGCTTTGCCGTCTTCACCCTGACCGCTTGATGATGATGTCGAAGCATCCAGACTCCAATATGCCGGACCTACCAATGGTGTGGGAATACCTGGCCCTCCCCAACCTGGGCAAACGACTGGTTGCAGCGGTCCAAGCGGGCTTCTTGATGAATCGGGGTTTGGCCCTTGGGCAAAGCGAGAGCTGTCCGGTCTGTTATCCACAGCGGGCACCCGTGACACGGAAGCGGGGATTACGGCCAGTGCGATGAACGTGCTGATGCCCTTGCTCAGTCGGAAGTTCTACCCCTGTTTGAGCTACCCTTTCATGAAGGCAGCACGATTCCTTGGACCTCAAAGGCAGACAGATTGTGTTCTTTGAACTGGATGGTCTCGCCATGCAGCAGACCTCGCCCCTGGTGGCAACGGCTCTCAACATGCTGATTCGTCGGAACCTGAATGAGCATTCTGACCGGGATCGGCCCTTGGGCATCATCTTGGATGAGTACGCCCGGATCGTCCTGCCAGACTTTGAGCAGATTGTCTCATTGAATCGTTCCTATGGGTTCTATGCAGTGACGGCATTCCAGAGTAATAGTCAGCCGAACATCAAGCAGAAGTCCGAAGTGGTCAAATCCATCTTTGATAACACCGCCGCTCAGTTCATCTTCAGAACCGAGGATTTTGAGACCCGCAAGCAGCTAGAGGAAGACATTGGAGATTACGAACTCAAGCGAAACACTCGGTCTCGCAGTCATGGACGGCAGGGAACCAACCGGACCATATCAGAAGCCCCCAGACGCAAGCCCTTGATATCCAGGCATAAACTCAAGCGGTTGGGAAAAGGTCAGTTCGTCCTACTGTCTGCTGGGATGAAGAATCGTCCCGTCATCCATCAGTACTGGCGGTGGTGGCGCAACCGAACCGATATTCGACGGCTCAAAGAGTGCAAGCAGATGTACAAGCAGCGGATTTTGCCCGTCCTCAATCGCAAGCTAGAGCAGAATATGCGGGTCGAAGACGAAGGGGGCAATGTCGTGACCTTCACGATTGAAGAGCTTCAGAAGAACCGCCTGGTCATTGCTGATTCTCTTTTGCCCATGCCGAATGAGATTGAAGCCGACCAAATCGAAGAAAAAGAACAACAAGATATCCAACCAGAGAGATAAAAATCATGAGTGAAGAACAACAGCATCAAAAAGAGATCATGCACACGGGAGAGAAAGCCGCTAGTGCCATCCAAAATGCAATCATCAGTTCCGTCATCCTGCGACGGCCACGGGTCAATATCCAGATCAAGACCGCTGAAGATGCGATGAAGTTTGCTAGAGAGGGCATCAAGAAAAAGACCCCCGCTGATGTGATTAAACACCAACTCCTTACCTCAGACTTCGCCAAGCTAGTCACAGATCCAAAGCGGATGGCGGAGAAGCTCTTTAGAGGGGCACAACGGAAGGTGGCCTACGAAAAACATGGTGTCGCCATCGAGCAAGCCCAACAACGGAATCAGCGTCGAGGTCAAGACCGTGGTTTTGGTCCGGGGCTCAGTCGATAGCGCTGCAAAAAAAATAAGTATATTCCCAGCAACAGCTCTAGTTGTGTGTCAGGTGGAGCTGCATCAGCTAAATATTAGGACTCTTATTTGGAGGCCAAACAAGTGGAGTATCAATATAAAACGTTTATTGGTGAAAAATACCGGGAGCTTCGGGAGGAAGAACAACTCTTCTTCCAAGCTGCTCCCTCTATGCGAGTGGCTAAAAAGCTCATTCAAGTTGCAGCCCTCCCCCCTGCTGCTGCCGTTGCTGCGACCCATGCTCCGATTGTCGGGCCTGTGGTTGCGGGTGCAGTGGGTCAGGCGACCCATTTGATGCAGTCAGGTATGCATGGGATTGCAGCAGATCGGATCGCCAATCATTTTTCTGAGTTAGCCAGCCAAGTCCCACAGGGTTGGGGTCGGCAAGCTGCCTTTGACGCCTGGGCAAAAGTCAGGACCGCAGACATGCTGGCGAAGACGGATGCTTGGACACGTCCATTGAGTGGGTTTGCGGCCCCCACGATGATTGGCAAAGGCATGATTGACACGGGCAAGCTGGCAATTAGCTATGCCAAGCAAGGCATTCCTACAGTGGTCGCCCGCCCCGTGGTGCATATGTGGAAGATGACGAACCACTTCATTAATCGTGCTCAAGCCTGGTTTGATGCGACCTTGAGCAAGCTTCCAGAGCAGGTACAGCAGAACGTTCGGAGTGCAATTGACAATATCCAAAGGAGTACAACCGCAATGGCAGAATCACTCAACCTCAACCCTAGTCAGGGCGATCTGGATCGACGCAGCGATTATATGAGGATGCTTTCTGAACAACGGGACGAACCCGAACTAACCTTTGAGAGTCTTCAGACGGATATCACAGACCAACCCAGTTTAGGGACTGACTATGACAAGCAGGTTGTTTACCAAGCCCTTAAGGAAGGGAAAACGCTGGATGAGGCGACAGCGATAATCTCGCAGGGTCCTAATGTAACCCAGATGTCCCAAGCGAATCTTCAGGATGTTTCTGTCTATTTGTCCGAGACGACAAATTCTGTGTGGAAGCAGTACAACATTGAGAATCCATCTCCTGAAGTCACCCACCCTGATGCTCAGACATTAGCTGAATCGAATGGTATCGTGGCTGAGCCACTTGATCCTAAGCTCAAAGAGCAATACATTCAGCTACTCTCAGAAAGTCTGGAAGAGCCGGACCTGACGTGGGATGAGGTACAAGAGCGCATCAATCAAGACCCCGATCTAGCTTGGGAGTATGATGAACGAGTAGCGGTTAGGGCTCAGGAAAATGGCATTGATGACCCTAAAAAGCTCAGTGAGCTGATTGCCCAGGCCCCAGAATGGGATGGAGTAGAGCGACCCAAGCCTGCTGATATCGCGCAAGAAGATCCTGGATTGCAGGAAGATAGCCTTGAAGCTCGGCGGATGATTAATGAAGACATTCTTGAGAAGATGGGTAGGTTTGTTGACTTACAAAATTTGTCAATCAGGCTGAATGGTAGGCAAGTTGTAGGTTTAGGTCGTGATGGAGCCTATCTAGAAGATAAGACGAGCATTACGACTGAACAAGCCCAAATCATTAGAGATGTTCTAGATAATCCTAAAGCTCATCCTGGGACTGAAATAACAATTAAAGTAGGAACAAGGGTAGCTTTTCGACTCAAGGATGGTATCGTTCAGCCCGATAAATTTGGAATAGCTCAGAAATCCCAAGAGTTGGAGGCTAAGACTCCTCAAGCAACTAAAGAGCAAATTGAAAACCTAACACCTGAACAAAAGAAGTTGGTTGCTGACATGAAGAAGATGGGGCTTGATACAACCAACACCATCAATAAGATGGTACATAGGACACAAACAAATCGACCAACAATACCCAAGTCAGAAGACCGTGAAGTAACAATGTCTAGATAAACCGTATTTTTCAACAACCCATTTTATGGAGAAAAAACTATGGCTATTCCCGGATATAACGACTTAGGCTATCCAGTCCAGCCCGAGCCTGATATTCCAGTTACCCTCCAAGATCAACGTACAGGTCGAAGAACGACCATTCCCATGTCAGCTAATGGTCCCATCCCTCAGCAAGGAACGGACTTCAATAATGGCGTCATCCAAGGTCGAGTAGTTAAAGGCCCGATGGAGTCATAATTCAACGTCCTCGCCCTAAATCTCTAGAGCGTCCACGATCAGCCCTGATGACCTGTTGGGGCTGTTTTGCTCTATTGAGCATCTTTGTAAATCCTTGAGTATTTCCCTTAGCACTAAGTACTTCACGGTATGGTCCGATCAAGTCTCCGACTGTCTTCATATACTGCTGCTGCCGTTTCTTGTCGCCTTTGAGTTCACGCATCGCATTTGACTGCATGATGACCCGGTAGCCGTCCATCGCATCCCCATCCTTCATCGCTACTAGGTAAATGGCAATATCGTTAGTGCCCTGCGGATTCTCCTGCTTCAATTGCCTCTTGATCTGGGTGTACAGCCCCCGATAATGCATCTTGATTTCCCGCTCCATCGGATAGGCATTTTTGTCCGCCCGCTCAAAAGCGATAGGTCCATGATTAGCGATCAGGTCATCAACGCCTTTACCCTGTTCAGAATCCCAAGGTATCCGATATAGCTTGCAGCCTCTTTCTTCAATTAATTCAGCTTCCCTAACCATCTCACGCCGAACATTCCAGACCGTGGACTGCTCTGAATCCCAATCATGGGCATACCTGAATTCTCTGCCAAGAACAGCAAATACCTCTAGCTGAGGATGCAGTACCCGTCTTTCTAGTCTATTGTCATGCTGGTCTTTAGCTCGATAGCCGATATTCACACCTTGCCCGCCAATGACTACCCGGCCTTGTGAAACCAGAGCAGCATCTTTCTTATCCCCTTCAGTCCGATAGATGGGAATCTCAGGATGCTTATAGACCGTGTACCAGAACCCCTTGGCTTTCTCCTCCTGGGTTTGGGTGACTCCATACTTGGCAAAGATCCGCCTAGCGATGGGATCGGGGACGGGTTGGAATGCCATATCTCGCTCGAACAGTTCGCGTTTTGGCCCCATTGGGTTTTCATACTTGCGATATCTGGGTTGGGCATTTGGGTCTTTTCTCCGTGCTTTCTGAGTTTTGTCGATATCTAACCGAGCGGTTTTGGGGTTGGGCTTAAAGGTGCCGTACAGACTAAGGGCAGGCTCCTCATTGGGTCCAAGTCCCTCAAAGGACAACGGATCGACCCCTGCATCACACCACCAGCCGCCACCTTCAGCCATCTCTTGATAACTCAACACTTCAGGGTGGTTTCTGTCATTAATCAAGGCGCGGATTGGCTTGGTATTGTATTGAGTCCGAACCTTCTTGAAAGACCCATCTTTTCTACGAGTTGCCAGGTCCTCAATTTTGGCCCCTAGTAATCGCTCGATCACCTGTTCCTTTTCAATCGATTGCAACCGAGCGGCGATCACATCAGGATGGACGCAGCTATCCACCCATTCCTTCCAATGGTGTTCATCGATATGTCCGGGTCGTTCCACCTCCGTATAGTCCGGTTGCCAGAACACCTGATCCTTGAGTTTCTTCGGCTTGTCCTTGGGCCTAGTTCTCTTCTTAGGTTTGGGTGTAACTCTCATCCCCTTGTCCGTCAATCGCTGAGTGACTTCCTTGAGCTGGTCTGCGACTGGCCCATTCATCAGAGCGTCAACTGAGCGCATCGACTTCACGGACTGGGCTAGTTGCTGCATGGCCGGGAAAGTCTTCAGATTCCGTTGAGCACGGACAGTCAGATCATTGAGTGCGCCAATATGCTGAGCAATGGACTCATGTGCCCTCCATTCATTGACGGTATCGGCCAGCTCCTTAATTCTGGCAAAAGAATAAGTGGGTTGCTTGGCGTTAAAGGCTTCAATCTGCTGAGTGATTACCTGGAGTTGAGGTTGTACCTGAGCGAGGGATTGACCTTGCTGGAGTTCGCTTACCATCTCAGCTAAACTATCCAGCCCCTCAAACTGAACTTGCTGAGGTTCAGACAAGATATTGATTTGAGCCGTCAGGTCAGCTAACTGCTCAATCAAACCGCTCTCAGCCAGCGCTTGTACTGAGTTGAGGTCATGCACCTGCTGGGCCAGGTCACCCATGCCTGGGAATTGAGGTACAGTGATTGACTCAACCCAGTCCTGAACCTCAGCCACCATTGAGGATAGCTCTACCTCAGTTTGCCAATCCTGAACGGCATCGACCAACTCAACCATTGCGGGGAATTGGATATCCAGAGATTGGGTAGCCTCAATCCCCGCTTGCAAACGAATAATGGCCCGGTCCAAATTGTCAGTGCCCTGAGCTAAGAAATCGACTATCTCAGTGACAGCCTCTGCCAACTCCTGGCCCGTCCGCCATTCTGCTACGGCATCGGCAATGGCCCTGATCCTCTGCTGGCTTAAGGATTGGTCAATGGTCTGGTCAATGCGGTCAATGGCTTGGGCAATATGAGTAAGGTTCTGGGTGATGGCTTGCTGTTCTCGCTCCCTCGAAACAGCATCAGCTAATTCGCCCAGGCCGCTAAAGGAATCAGATTCTAGACTTTTGCTGAGTGACTTTATATCCTTGGCAAGGGCTAGCAAGTGATTATCCAACCCGCTTGCTGATAGCTCTTGCTCCTCAGACCATTGCATCACCCAATTAGCTAGGTCTGAGGTGACTGGCTCCCATTGTTTTGAGCGACCGCCTTGGGTGGGGCGTGTCGGGGGAGCTGGTTCTTGATCTGCATGATTTCCTCTGCGGCTTCCAATACCTTGTCGCTCATCGTCGCCTGTAGCGTACTGGAATCCTCGATCTTCGACCCCAGAGTGTCCATTGCCTTGGCGAGCTGCTTGATACTCTCGCTCATATCTGAGGGCTTCTTGTTCTCCATCGCCTCCTTGAATTCCTGGATGAATTGGTTGAGAACGGCTTTGACTTCCAGGGGTATGGTGTTGATCCGCTCCCTGACCTGGGACTTGAGTTCCCTGTCCTCTTCGAGAATGTGTTGGTTCTGGGCCTGAACCTCCTCGACTTGATTGGTCAAGATGGTGATCGCGTCCGTGAGGGGGGCGAGTTGGTCCCGGACGGCGTTGATGATCTGCTGTTGTTGTTCGTCCATAAGTTTTCTCAACTTGATCTAAAGCACTTTTTTGAGTATTGGATTGGGCGACCCGTTCCCTAAGTTTTTCCAGGTCTTCGGTATAGATGGTTATTTCATGTTCTTGGCGGGAAATATC
This sequence comes from Acaryochloris sp. CCMEE 5410, assembly GCF_000238775.2. Lineage (NCBI taxonomy): Bacteria > Bacillati > Cyanobacteriota > Cyanophyceae > Acaryochloridales > Acaryochloridaceae > Acaryochloris > Acaryochloris sp. CCMEE 5410. Next base: position 22,070 of record NZ_AFEJ02000010.1, read on the forward strand.
GACACAAAAAGGTTCCTGGCTAGAGGTAGGGTCATTAGTCGCCAGGATGATGGACCGTTTCTTAGTGGACCCTTGAGAGTGATAGGACGTCCACACCCGGTCATACTCCAAAGCCAAGGGTTGAGTCAGGGGTACATCATGGAAATGTCCCTCGTGGTCCCTGACCGTCATGTTCAGACCATCGAGGGCGGTGACCGTGAGCTGCTGACCATTGATCCAGCCTTTGTCTTTGATCGTTGTCGTCCATCGGAGCTTGTCACCAACCGCCACATCAAATTCATGGGCACTATAGACCTCCTTTAGCTTGTATTTCGCGGGTTTGAATCGGTAGAGCCGTCCGCCGAAGGAAGAGACCACCAGCTCATCTCCCTCTCGGCTTTCGACCTTATAAAGGTGTCCCCGCTTGATGGATGAAGAATGGGATGTTTGCAGTAGGCGAACGTAATCCCCTTTGTGATACCAATCCACCCGACGCTTTTGTTCAATACTCAAGTTTCGAGATTTGAGCTGGACAATCTTGCTGCACTCTCCAAGCCGCCCCACGGCTTTTTCTCTTTTGCGGATTTCTTTTTCAGTCGCGAGTCGCTGCTTATTGGTCCCCGCGACAATGAGGGTGTCGTCTTGTTCTTTGAGGGGCAACTGCATGAACTGGTCTGCTGCTGCCTTGGCAATGGCAGGCTTGCTTCCTAGATCAATCACATAGTCATTGGCATAAAGCAGCTCTAACGCCTTAACCCCTTGACCACTGGCGATGAGTTCAACGGCTTGCTTTTGGACATCAACTTTTTGTCTGACAATCTCCTCAATCCGGTGCGTGGTGGCCCCATTGCGCTGCATAAATTTGAAGGGATTACC
>NZ_AFEJ02000011.1 GCF_000238775.2 Acaryochloris sp. CCMEE 5410
CTGGAAAAAGACCGGACATCACTTGTCATCAAGAATCCCATAGCTGCTCCAGGCGTGCAACCCTGGAAAGCCTACAGCTTTAATGGCAAAGGTTACAAAGGTTGGTCCACAACTGAAGGATGGGCTTTATGATGCGGCCTCATTTGTAAATAGCTGTTTGAATAGCTCTCGGCTTCTCTCTAGTCCTTCAGGTGTCAGGATGACAGATTTGGCCTTGTTGACAGGGTCACTGATCCACCCTTTGTGGTGTAACCGATTAAGAGCGTCCCAATCGTGCCCTTTCCAACTGCGAGCACCCTGCTCTGTTTCATTATGAATGTTGAGGGCTAACAAAGCGAGAACGGCATCATCAATTTTGTCATTGTCGGGCTGCATAACAATTTGACTAACATCGTTATCTATTGAATGGCGCTATTCTAACGCCACTAAAAACTGCCGATCTTCTGGGGTTGCTTCGATCCAGTAGAATAGCCGGAACAACTCTGGATAAAAGCATTCTTTGACAACTCATCATGATTGACATCTGAGAAGCTGGTAGTTCTCGAAACTCTCAGTAGACTTGAATTCTAATAGACCTCAGAATCCGTTAAATCGAGGTTTGTCCAAACCGATCCTGTTTCATGGGCTGATTCTACATGCTCTTTCAGTCAAAAAGAGCATGGAAAGGGGGTAAAGCATTGGAAATTCGTGGATTTGATCCAATGGGGGCAAGAAGGTCCAGCCTATTGGGAAAATATCGAATTATTGAGAATGGAGAAGATCTGAATTTGATAAAACTCATGGGCTGTTTCCATACCCAATGAAACATACACTGAATGACATTCACCAAATCAGTCAATGGTCGCTGCTCTAGTTCCCTCAAACTAATGCAGGGTAAGAAAACTCAGCAAAATTTGCATGTGATATTAGGTTAACAAGCTAATATTTAAGGCTATTTAGATTAAAACCCGAAATCATTAGACTGATACTCATTCACCTCGGTTATGGGATACTGCAGAGATAGTGAGGGGTTTGGTATCAATAGGTTCTGATTGTGCATCTGCGCCAGGTGAGATATCAACCTAACAGAGTGTTTTGATTAAACAAGAAGGATCATTCCAGCTGTCGTCTCAGTAAACCTTGGGAATCTCAAGGAGCAGTAGAATATGGCAGAGCAAAAAATGTCCGGTAGTCAAAGCTTCAAAACCTCAGATAGAGTGACGGAGCTAAATACCTCCTCAACCCACATTCCGAAAATGGGCGGTGGGATGCCCCTCGTCAGGTATTGGGTCGATAAGATGGCATCCCCCAAGGGTGTTCAAATTTGGAAAAAACTGATGCATAAGAGTGCTTGTCTATCTTGTGCCTGGGGCACGGGTGGGCAAAAAGGCGCTTTTATGAACGAGCTTGAGGAACCCTTGCAACGATGTGTGAAAAGCTTGGAGGCCATCGCCTCGGAACTCCAACCGGGGGTGAAACCCCACTTCTTTGAAGAATATTCTCTAGACCATCTGCAGACACTCACCTCGATGGAGTGTGACCGCTTGGGTCGGCTGAGTTTTCCAGTGATTTATCGAACCGGAAGGTCTCACTTTGAACCTATTTTATGGGAAGAGATTTATCAGATCGCTGAGACAGCCTTTAGACAACCTTCACATCGGGTTGCGTCCTATAGTTCTGGTCGCTCCTCGAATGAAGCCGCTTATCTGTTGCAATTAATGATCCGGGCCTTAGGGTCGAATAATCTTGCGGACTGTTCTGACCTATGCCACGCCCCTTCATCCGTAAGCTTAAGCACCGTCTTTGGGACGGGTACCTCCCTGGTGAGTTTGGAGAGTTTGCAGCAAGCTGATGGCATTGTTTTAGTGGGTTCAAATGCTCCCGCAAACCATCCCCGGTTGATGAATGAGTTGATCAAGCTGAACGAGCGCGGAGGGACAGTGATTGTAATCAATCCCCTACGAGAAGTGGGGTTGATCAAATTTGGCTCTCCAGCCTTTCCACTATCATCCCTGGTCCAAGGGTCAAAGATTTCTTCCTTATTCCTACAGCCCATTCCAGGTAGTGATTTAGCACTATTCATGGGTATTCAAAAAGTCCTGCTAGAGCGGGATTGGGTTAGGTACGACTATCTGCAGTCCTATACAGAACATTGGCAGGATGTGGTTGAGCAGGTCAAAGCGACGGATTGGGATACCCTGATCAACACCTGTGGCATTTCCAAAGACGAAATTGAAACCGCGACTGAGATGATCCATCAGTGTGATCGCGTCGTCTTTGCCTGGGCCATGGGCGTCACCCAACAGACCAACAGCGTCGATACCATCTTCAGTATTGCCAACACCGCCTTGATGACTGGGAATGTGGGTAAGTTAGGGGCAGGATTGATGCCCATCCGTGGTCATTCCAACGTCCAGGGGTTTGGGTCGATGGGTGTGACCGTTCGTTTGAAAACGGAAATTCGGGAAGCCTTAGAGAAACTATTGGAGCGTTCTCTCAAACGAGAACCCGGCTATGATGCCCGTGCGCTGATTGAAGCTGCAGCAGTAGGTCAAGTGGATACCCTGCTATGTTTAGGTGGAAATCTATATGCCGCGAACCCTGATTTAGTTCAAGCCAAACGGGCCTTGAGCCAAATTGATACCATTATCTACTTGGCCACTAAGCCCAATCTGGGTCATTTTCACGGTCATGCTGCCAAGAATACCCTAATTTTTCCGGTCTATGCCCGGTTTGAGAATCCTCACAAAACCACCACTGAGTCTGGGAATAACTTCGTCAGGCTCAATGATGAAGGCAAAACACATCTAAAGAATGCAGACCTGATCTCAGAGGTCGAATTTTTAACAGAGCTGGCTCATCGGTTGCATGGTAGTTCTCCGGTGGATTGGCGAAGACTGCAAGAAACCTGCTACGTTCGGCAACTGATCGCCCAAACCATTCCCGGATTGCAAAATGACCTGATCTTCGGCAATACTTAAACCCGATAGTTCGGCAACAGATTGACCATTAGCTTCGGCACCTTAAAACAGCATTTTCGGTAGGTAAGTCCCTCGTAAGAGATGCGCTGTCTTACACTTCTGCTGATTCAGCAGAACAAGTGATAGAGGACAGCAATGGCCATTAAACGTCAGGGACAACTAATACCAATGGTGAAATTTCGAGAAATATTACGCCTTCATAATCTGGGCTACAACCAATCTGAGATCGCACGCAGTTGCTTGACTGCCCGCTCTACGGTGCAAGACTATATCAAACGGGCACAAGCCCATTCTCTAGACTATGACAAGCTTGAGAACCTGAGTGATAGCGAAATTCAGGCACTTTTGGGTAAAGGATATCGCAAGCGGAATAAACAACAGCAGACCATCGATTTCGAGAGCGTCCATCGGGAATTACAACGCAAAGGGGTCACTCTCGGACTTTTATGGATGGAAGGGAAAGAGCGAGGGGACTGGCAGTACAGCTATGGGGGCTTTTGTCGTCGCTATCGGCAATGGAAAAAACGCCAGAACCTGTCGATGCGACAAGTGTACAAAGGCGGGGACAAGCTATTCGTAGATTTTAGTGGGATGACCATGCCCATACTGAATCTAGAGACAGGTGAACTCACCCAAGCTCAAATCTTCGTCGCGTGTTTGGGAGCAAGTAGCTACACCTATGTTGAAGCCCTCGCTAGCCAAGCATTAGACAACTGGATTGGTGCCCATCAGCGGGCCTTGGCCTTCTTTGGAGGCGTGCCGGCCGCCATTATTCCAGATAATCTCAAATCTGGAGTGACAGACCCGTGTCGCTATGAACCTGGGATTAACCGCACCTATCAAGACTTTGCCGAACACTACAACGTGATTATCCTACCCGCCAGGCCGAAAGCCCCTCGGGATAAAGCCAAAGTGGAGAATGCAGTGCAGCAAGTGGAGCGTCAAATTCTCGCTCCATTGCGAGATCAGCCCTTCACCAGTTTCACCCAGCTCAACCAAGCCCTTAACCAAGGACTCGAGAAACTCAATCAGCGGACGATGCGCGAGTATGGGCAATCGCGTCGTGAGCGTTTTGAGCAAGTGGATCAACCTGAACTTAAACCCTTGCCATCCCAGACTTTTGAGTATGCGGATTGGAAGAAAGCCAAAGTTCATCTGGATTATCACGTTGAATTCGAACGCCATTACTATTCAGTCCCTTATGAGTATGTACGCAAAAGCGTAATGGTCAAGATCACGGAATCCTTAGTGCAGATCTTCCATGACCATCAACGCATTGCCGTGCATCAGCGTTCACGGGTTCCGTTTAGCCATTCCACCGAAGAAGGGCATATGCCGCCAGAGCATTGGGCCTATAAGACCCAAACACGAAAGAAGTTTCTGGCGTGGGCCGAACAAGTCGGTCCAGCCACCCAACAACAAGTAACGGACATTTTGGATAAGAAACGCTATGACGAACAAGCCTTTCGGACCCTTCGAGGGGTCCAATCTCTCAATACAGCCTATGGCCCAGAGCGATTGGAAGCGGCTTGCAAACGAGCCAATGCTTTGGGCATGGTGGGCCGACGCTATCTCGATTCCATGCTCAAACACAAACTCGAATCAGACCCATTACCGGGTGAGGAGCATCAGGTGGTTCCCCTTCACCATGCCAATCTCCGAGGGTCTGAATATTATCAAGCGACGTAGGGAGAGATAACGATGCAAGCAATGATTGAACAGCTACAACACATGAAGCTCACGGGCCTCTTGGAGGCTTGGCGAGAACAGCAGGCGTTGCCCACCTATCATGACCTGTCCTTCGATGAACGACTGGCTTTGATGGTGGAGCGTGAATACATCCGACGACAAAACCAACGGATGCAGCGCCGACTCAGGCAAGCGCGACTACCAGTGCACGCCACCCTCGATGCGGTGGATTTTGATGTCCCCAGAGGACTGAAAAAGATCCAGTTCCTTGAGTTTGCCCAAGGCCATTGGCTTCAAGAGAAGTTGTCATTGATTTTTCTGGGCTCCACCGGAGTGGGGAAATCTTTCTTGGCGTCGGTCCTTGCCAATCATCTGTGCAAGCAAGGCCATAGCGTGCGCTATATCAAAACGGCTGATCTACTTCTGGAGCTGAAACTCACTAAAGCCGATGGGTCTTATCCTAAGCTGCGCAAGCAATTAGCGGCCTTCGATCTATTGGTTCTTGATGAATGGCTCCGAGATCCCCTATCTCTTTATGAGGCCAGGGAGATTCTCGATGTCTTAGACGAGCGGTTTCGTAAAGCATCGTGTCTGTTCGCCACTCAGATACCCATTGAACAATGGCATCCACAGATTCAAGATCCGACGCTGGCCGATGCCATTCTCGACCGCATTGTCCATGATGCGATGAAGGTTCCACTCCGAGGTGAATCCATGCGGAAACTGACCAGTAAATTGACATCCCAAAAGGAGGACGATAACCCTGCTCTATCTACTAAACAACAGGAGAATAAGACGGATGCAACATCCAAAAATGAAACCTCTGGAAAATCGAAGGCTAAAAAACAGGAGGAAATGACTGATGATTAAACCTCACTCAGCTTTTCGTGTTATGAATGATTTAGGCAAAACTAATGCTATTTGATTGAGATAAAGGGACACCTTCTGACCTGCTGATTTTGATGCCGATATTTTTTTATCGGAAGGTGCCGAAGCAAATGGTTACTTACATGCCGAGGCTATGAAAATCGGTCACGGATACGAAAAAATAGGTGAGATTGATCAGACCCAAGAAGAATTCACCATTTCAGGACGTATTTTCGTAGAACCCAGATTTCCCACCCGAACTGGCAAGGCTCAAATGCAGGTGACGCCTTTACCAGCTCTGTCCCTGCCCACCCCTCAAGCCTTTGGGATAGCACCCAACACACCATCGATTGTTGTAGCCTTAATGACTGGACGCAGCTATTCTCAGCACAATACGGTGGTTTACAAAGAGGGTGATCGCTATAGAGGCATCCCTCATCGGTCCTGTATTTTGATGAATCCTGGTGACGTACAACAGCTCGGATGGTCCGAACATCAGTGTGTAAAAGTTCGTGGAGATGCAGGTCAGCTTGACAATATCGAAATTATCATTGGTGATGTTCGGGGAGGGGCAGCATTGATGTTTTATCCTGAAGCCAACCTCCTCATGAAAGCAAGTATTGAGCCACGCTCGGGTAAGCCTGCCTATAAACGAGTCCCTGTTGTAGTGTTTTCTGAATAGAGTTCTGGCTTTTCCGATAATCCCACGGCATAAGCGGAGTATCTTGACTCCAGGAGTAGAGCTTTTGCGATCGTGCCTCTTCTTGGAGAGTGATCAAAACCGGGGGAAACTTTGATATTGCGCCTTTAGAACGACACTTACCAGGCAAGGATTAAGTCGATTGGTGTGAACCCCAAAGCCTTGGCTATGGCTGTAGATTACTTATCTAAGCAGTCTCTCTTAGATACATGTGTTTTGGGGACTGAAAATCTTACCCTGCATGACTTCCCCCAGTTTTGATCGCTCTCTACTCAAGGGCGATAGGCCCGTAGAAAAGCATCAACTGCTCCGTTAGCAATCCGGTCAATTTCCTTTTGAGGAAAAGAACGCCTAACCTGGAATAGACTCTTGTAGAAAATATCTGCCTTGCAAAGTTGGTCGAATTGATGGGCCGCTAGCTCGATATCATCAATTATGAGTTCACCCCGAGCTACAGCTCCAGCCAGTAATTGAGAGAGCCTACGAGCACCTAAGTCTGGACCAGAGTCGTAGAAGATCCGAGCTAGATCAGGGAAACGCTGAGCCTCTGCGATCGCTAACCGATAAATACCCTGCATAGAAGGCGACAGGAGCAGTTTGACAAAATCCAGAGCACACTCCCTCAGCGTTGCTTCAATATCTTTTGGTTGTCCTTCGAGCTTAAACACTCGGTTGGCCTGCTTACGACATTCACCTTCAATAAAGGTGGTAAACAGTGTCTGCTTATCCGAGAAATAGTTATACAGCGTTCCCTTCGAAACGCCCGCCCGCCGGACAATCTCATCGGTACTCGCCCCTTCATACCCCAACTCAAGGAAGGCGGTTCGTGCCCCCTTTAAGATCTGCTGAACTTTTGGGGTTTCAACATCAACGGCATCAATTGACTGCATCGCAATTTTTTTGACTGAACTGTACGGTCATCTTGACAATAACCGATATTTTGATGTATTACAAGAATATGACCGAACGGTTTAGTCATACAACGGAGATAGGTGCTCGCAACATCCCGTCAGTAGACTCAAATAAGAGTGAGTGGTTGGAGTTTTCATTCGACCTTTTGCTGTTGTCATCATTCAAATCCCCGACTCTTTACTCACAAAGCGGCTAATCAGAATTGAGGTGGACTTGAATAGAACAGACCGTTCGGTCATTTAGACAAAAATAGCAAGGAGCTTTGTAATGACTACAACCCTATCTATATTTACTCAGCCAGGATGTCCCTATTGCGATCGCGCTAAGGCCATTCTGGACGGAATACCGAATCGACAAGATTATGATGTAACCACCAGTTCGCGCAATATGAGTGCGGCGGTATACTTCAGCGGAGCACTCACAGTTCCCCAAATTTTCTTGGGCGACTATCACATCGGTGGCGCTGAGGATTTAGAGCAGCTTCAGGAAACTCAGCGATTCTCAAAGCTAATGCAGACTACTCAAAGCCGTGAGCTAGGGTTTGACTCGCTCTCTGACACTGAGCTAGCCGAAGGCGCAATGGACCAGCCCCTGCGAGCGTATATCCCCCAAAGCGACGGTAGCCGCGATACAGATCCAGAAGCCCTGCCGATTCTGCGCTTTTACAAAGCATTTTTTGGGTTTTGGCCCAATACATTTGCCTATCTCCATCACTGGCCCGAAGCTTATAAACTGTTCGTCTACTGCCACAACTTTTCAGCAGTGGGCTACGGCAAGGAAGGATTAGGGCCACTGAATATGTTTTCTGTGGGGTATTCCACATCCAATGCTCACGGCTGCTCCTACTGCCAGGTTCATAGTGCAGCCACTGGCGGAGCGCAATCTCTATCCATTATTCAACAACTGAAGCAGGCCCAGGCGGGTGAGGCTGATGAAGGCAATCCGTTTGGAGAATTGGAACTTGCGATCGCAAACCTTGCTGCCGATGCCACCCGTAATCAAGTTCAGCCTGAAACTCTCCAAAACATTCAGGGGCTATCACCCGATCCACAGCGCGGTCAGCAATACATTACAGGCGTGGAGATGATGGTTTCGGCCTTTGGCTTTCTCAATGTCTTCAATGATCTGATGGGCCTAGAGATTGAGGGCGAGTGGGCACAGCAGGCACAGGATCAGGCTGGAATAGAGACGGGACGACATGCGGTTCAAGGCTCAAATCCATCCAATTTGGACTATGAGATTCCCACCGAAGGCCCTTCCATTGAGGAAATGCTGGTCAAGTACAACTCAGTGATCGCAAATCTAGAAGATTATACACAGCGGGAATTCGGTCTCTTCCCGGCCTGGATTCAGCAGTGGCCTGAACCGCTACGAAAGCACCATGCCACTCTCTACGGTGAGCTGATGGGGAATCGGGACCATACGCTGATTGATGCGGAGCTGAAGCATTTGATGGCGCGGGTAAGTGCCATTGCCAAGGACCACGCCTACTTAGCAGCGGTTGAAAGCTACATGGCCCATCATGTTGCTGTAGACAAAGACCGAGCTGTTGAACGGATTCGCCGCTGTTTTGCGGTTGCCACGAGTCGAGGCAATGAACGAGGACTATTTAATTCCCAGGAGAAAGCAGCACTGAAACTAGCTTGGCTCTCGGCTCAAATGCCATTAATGACACCCAAGCGATTTGTAGAGCCAGTGCTGAGTCACTATAAACCAAAAGCGCTTGTGCAGCTTGCCGTAGCCTGCTCAGTCGTGTCTATGGTGCAGCGATTTGTAGCAATTTCTCAGCCAAATATTGAACCAGAGGTGCTTCACTTCTTGGATGCAAACAACCTAGAGGGTGACGTTCTAGCACTTCGTTATCCTCTACCATTTGCGGCTGAAGTGACAGCTAGCGCTACATAGACCTCCAGTTCCCTTCCGTTTCTTGAATGCTGAGTGAACAGTGAATCAGCTACAAACGCAGTTAATCCAATCACCCCATTCGCCAAAAACTTTTACTACGAACCCAAAAGGAGGAAAACCGTGAAAACCGACGTAATCATTATCGGCGCTGGTCCCACCGGACTATCATTGGCCTGTCAATTCATCAGACACGGCATCGACTTCATCATCGTTGAGCAGAATGAAGGCGTCACCGCGCTATCTAAAGCGCTTGGCGTCCATGCCCGCACTTTAGAAATTTATGAGCAGCTTGGCCTAGCCAAGCAGGCCATAGAACAGGGGACCATTGCCGAGCAGGTCAAATTAATCACCGGGGGCACCATTCACGATGGGCCTGACCTATCAACGATGGGGGAAGGCATCAGCGCTTACCCTTACATGCTGGTTCTAGAGCAAAGCAAAAATGAGCAGATCCTCTACGACTACCTCCAGCGCCATCAGAAAGAGGTACTGTGGAACACCACTCTCGAACAATTTTCCCAGACCAACAATGGCGTTACGGCGGTTGTACAACCGAAAGACGGCGAGGCTCACACCATTGAAGCAAAATATCTAGTGGGCTGTGACGGAGCCAGTAGTGTCGTCAGGAACACCTTGGGCTTTGACTTTATTGGCGATACGTTGGAACGGCTTTTCTATGTGGCCGATACTCAGATTGACTGGGAATTAGATCACAACACCCTCCATGCTTGTCTGGGCCGCGACTCGTTTATCTTTTTCTTCCCAATGGCGGGTGATCGATGCTGGCGGATTCTCGGTAATCTACCGGAGCAAGCATCACCTGAGGAACTGGAGATGGATGCAACGGATCTAGAAGAGCGAGTCAAGGGGCTCACAGGTTTATCCTTAGACATTCTAGGCGTGAACTGGTACTCCTCTTACCGTGTCCATACTCGTCGGGTGGAGCAATTTTCCCCAGGTCGCTGTTTTCTGACCGGGGACTCGGCCCACATCCATACCCCTGCAGGGGGACAGGGCATGAATACGGGTATCCAAGACGCCTACAATCTTGCCTGGAAGCTGGCATTTGTCCTCAAGGGCTACTCGGATGAGTCACTGCTGGAAACTTATAACCAGGAGCGGCTAGAAAACGCCAAAAATTTGGTAGAGACCACCGACCAGTTTTTTGAATTTGAAGCAGGTTCAAACTGGCTGGTTAGCCTAATCCGAACTACTGTGCTGCCTCCGTTAGCCAAACATATCTTCAATATTGATGTTGTGCAAAGAGGACTGTTTTCGCTGATCTCTCAGACAGGGATTAGCTATCCAGACAGCGCGTTAAGTCATGCTGTAGACGATCTGAACTCTAAGGTTAAGGCAGGCGATCGCATGCCTTACTTTTTGCTCAAAGGCCAAAGCATCTATGACGACTTGCATAAGCCAATGTTTCACCTACTAACGTTTTCCAACGAGCACGAGGATCAATCGATTAGCAAGGAAATTAAGCAGGCGTATGGCCTTCTAATAGACCACCATGCTTTACCCCTTTCGACGCCTGTGGCAAAAGCATTTGGAATAGATCAGCCATTTAGTGTATTGCTCAGACCTGACAACTACATTGGCTTCATCACTCAAGATGACCCACTGAGTGAGTTGACATCTTATTCCATCAACTTTAAGCCAGCATAAAAAAATCTCGCTTTACATCGTTAGAGTCTTCCTTTGCTCACCGTTATTATTCAGGAGATTTCACTATGATTCAGACGACAGACATTTTAATCGCAGGCGCTGGCCCGACTGGATTAACCACCGCCATCGAATTGGCTCGACGGCACGTCAACGTTCGCATTATGGAGCGCCGCAGCCAGCCGTCAACCCGTAGTAAAGCCCTAGTGGTTCATGCTCGTACCTTGGAATTTATGGATATTCTTGGCGTCGCTGATGAGATGGTGCAGCGCGGCTATACTTCGCCTGGGATTGATTTCAGTGCTAACGCCAGGGAGCCGCTACGGGCCAATATGTATGGTCTCGACACTCGATTTCCGTTTATTCTGATTTTGCCACAGGCCGAAACCGAAGCGATTCTGGAGCGCCGCCTCAATGAGCTGGGAGTCGAAGTGGAGCGATCGTCTGAGCTAATTCAGTTCACGGAAACCCCTGATGGCATCCGCAGTATCATTGAACGAGAGAATGGTCGCTTTGAGGTTGAATCTCAGTATCTGGTTGGGGCTGATGGGGCCAACAGCCGTATCCGTCAAATTCTCGACCTCCCTGTTCAAGGTTCTGCTTATGACTGGACTGCGTTTTTAGGTGATGTCCACCTACACGGCCACCATGCTGAGGGCGGAACCGAGCAACACTCCAACGATCGCGGTTTGGCATTCATCGTTCCCTTTGATGACGGTTCCCACCGTATTGTTACGATTGATCGCAAGTACCAAGATGATCCCAAGCAGCGAGATTTATCGTTAGCCGAACTCCAGGAATCCATCAGCGCTATCTTGGAAAAGCAGGTAGAACTGAGCGACCCAGTATGGCTAACCCGCTGGGGAGCCTCCCTGAAACTAGTCTCTCAGTACCGCTCTGGTCGCGTTTTCTTGGGCGGAGATGCGGTTCATACCCACAGTCCTGCTGGTGGCCAGGGATTGAATACAGGTGTTCAGGACGCCTTCAATCTGGGCTGGAAGCTGGGTCTTGTGATCAAAGGGCAAGCCCCAGACACGCTGCTGGACACCTACCATACTGAACGTCATCCCATTGGCAAAAAGGTTCTGCGGACCAGCGATTTTCTGTTGCGGAGTTTATTGGTACGTCAGCCATTGTTGCGATCGCTCCGAGAACTCCTCTTTCGCCTACTGATTCCAATGCCGCTGATTCAGAAAAACTTGGCCAATAACCTGTCCGGTTTGGGGATTCGTTATAACACTGGTAGTGGGGAGATGGCAGGAGCCCGAATGCCGGATATGGCTTTGATGACATCTCAGCACGAAGTGGTCCGTTTATACAACGAACTACTGATATTTCCGGGGTATACACTGCTATTGTTCATTGATCCTGATCAGGCTCAGAATATGCGCTCAACGATTGAACAAATCACTAAGTACGAGAGAGACGGTCTGCAGATCCATATTGTGCTGAACAATGGCTTACCTGAGCTACATGACTTTGGGGTCAGTACCTTGGTCGATTATCGCGGTGATTTTGAGACTCGATTAGGATTTGAAACCGGGAGAGCGCTTCTCATTCGACCGGATGGTTACATTGCATTTGACCACCTCAAACTAGATGCAGATCACATTGGCAACCTCCTAAAGAAATGGCTAACCACTACTAACGGATTCCTTTATAGAGAGAAGCTTTCAAGACCATAGAGATATAATTGCCAACTCCGGGAACTTCAGACCCCATGGTCTAGTATGTGTCCGTCCTCAAAGTACGCTGTGGCAGTGTTTACAGGTAACCCAACTATTTTCTAGAAGCTCAACATGTTAAAATCATCGGGATGCTCCCGCTGGCCTTTCAGCCTGTAACTACATTGAGCAAGAAAAACTTGTTGGCTGAACTGGTTTCGTATTGACAACCATCACTTCATTTATTACCACTGGCACCATTAACTGTTGCAGTGGTATTGGCAAGATTACCCTAGTAAAGGCATTAGTGGATCAATTTAATGATCGTGCTCATTTGCTGCGACCGATATTATATTATCGGCTGTGGTCTGGTCATTCGGCAGAGCTATCTAATTACAAACCAACTTCCTAAGATTCAGTTGGTAAAAACCAGAAGTCGTAAGAAATGGGCAATGATTAAATGACTTGACTCCTTAAATGGCACTTTTTAGTCCAATCTGAAAACATCCGCAAGAATAGAATGAGGCTGCACCCTTCTATTTGAATTCGGGGAATCGTATATTATTGCAAGAGCTTCAGCCTGACCTAAACAGGGTAGCAGTGCTAAGCCCTCTGCGTGGTCACTGCCAATCGTAAATGGCAGGTTGAATAGCAGCTCTAAAGTATCAGCCGATTGGTCCCAGAGCGTATTCCCAGAGTGATCAAGAATGTTCTTGAGCTGGAAGACCTGCATCGCTCCTTCTAAATCCATCGTGGGACCTGCCAAGATAATTAGATGCTCCCCTCGAAGACACAGTTCCCGAATGCCTAAACCATTGAGATTGACAAAGTGTTTCTTGTATTTCTCACCATTTTCACCAATCTCTTTCAGGGTTAATACCCCTGGTTCATCATCTTGTACTTCAATCTCTAGGATGATCGCCCAACCTCGCAGAACGGGACCCCGTAATCCCAAAAACAGCTTGTCTCCACAAACAGCCAAGCCTTCAATATCTAGTCCATTCTCTTTACTGGGAATGTCCATTTCAATGAACGGTCCTAAGTGTGGATCACCTTGCAAAACTTCGATGAGTTGGTTACTAGTCTCTGTAGTTTGCACAGCGGCGGCTGAGACCGTTCGTTCAGGATCGGTAGGATGGGAGCAAGACTTGAGGGGTTCTCCTTGAAAGACAGGAATGCGGGCAATTAGGTAGCGATTTAAGTCAGTTTTTACCTCAGCGAGATTGTTAATATCTTTCTCAGGTTTCTTGCCTTTGGTTTTACCTCGCTTTTTACTATGAGAACCCGTGAACCAGAGATAAGGTTCAACATAGTCCATGCCTTCTATATCGATTTCATCTTCTGAGTTGAAAAGGTCAATGTAATTGGCAATTTCAAACTGCTGATGATTGCCATATACGTGTGGTTCAATCGGAGAAAGCCGCTCTAGGGTAAGGAATTCATCAGAAGCAACCCAGAGACTACCATCAGTGCTCAATGTCATTGCCGATAGTTCTTGGATTAGTTCGTCATCCTCACTGTCAAATTGCAGCAGTAGCCGACTCAGCAAAAACGGTTGTGGCATGGTTCAATACTCCATTGGGCAAGGTTTCATCTTCAGGATGCCAGAGTAACACTGATGGTTGCACTATCTTGAACTATGCCTGAATTTGGAGTATTGCAGTTTTGGAGGTGATTAACAGATCTTGAACATACTCTCCATTGCCACCAATGACATCCCGGCAAGTGTAGAAGCCGTCTGTAATGCGATGGAGTGCATCTATGAACCGGGTTCGAAATATCAGAAAGGGAAGGTACTGATGATGAAACGCTGTCCTGAAACGACCATCCAAGGTCATCTCTGGGAGAAAGATGAGAGCTGGGAGAAACGCAAGCGACTGATATCGATCATAGATGAGGTCAATGTATGGTCCGGGCAAGGGATGCTTGGGATGGAGACGTCGGGCCAAAGACAGACCTGGCGGATGCAGTTCAACATAGATATTGGGGCCAATATCTTATAGGGGTGCGATCCGCTCTAGGCTCAAGGGGGGGGTATACCCCAATATCAAAATCTGAGGAGGGTAACCAAAGGATCTAACCTGTTTCCCTAAGTTGGGTTGATAATTTTAGGGGTGGGCAATCTCCTCCCTCATAGATGAGCGAGTGTGTAAATGATGGTTGTGATTAATGGTTGGTTTTAAGAGATAACAATCTTTGTATTTGTAGCGGGAATAACCATCAGAATGGAGTATTTCTAAGTTATTGAGATTGCATTGTATGTTCTTGAATCAATCCCCGCATTATTTCCACTGAAGTATGATCTTGTTGCTCCCCAAATAATTCAGCGGCTTTCTGAAAATCAGATAGGGCACTTTGGGTTTCCCCCATTTGTAATTTAATCGTGCCACGATTACCGTAGGCTTCTGCCATTGAAGGGGTTATGGCAATAGCACGATCAAAATCTATAAGGGCATTATCAGCATGACCAATCGAGAAAAAGGCTACTCCTCGGTTGTAATACACTTCCGCATTGTTAGGTGTCAACTGAAGTGCCAGATCATACGCTTCTATTGCCCCTGGATAATCTCCACTTAGAGCTTTTTGGATACCATCCATCAAATATTTCTGGGATTGACCCTCTTCAGAAAAACCAATCGAAGAAGAATGAATCTGGGAAAGATTATTAGGCCGAGCGAAAGTAGGCTGAAAGCTGATGAGTGCAAGGGTGCTGACCAAGATTGGAGTTAACAAGGAATTTGGTATGAGGTGGCGAAACATAGTTGGATCCCAGCTGGGATGTAGTTAAAAAGAGATGATAAAACCAGTGAAAAAGTCGTTATATCTATATCTTTATTCAATCAAGAATCCTCAAACCTGCCATCAGCAATAAGGATGAAGATTTTTCGTTAGTGTCCCGATTTATTCGCCATGGTTATTGAGACGATCATGCTTGGCATGATCTCTGCGTGAGACGAGGAAGAAAATCGCTAAACAGCTCTCCTCATTAGGGAAAGCACCAATCTCATCAGCTTGGTTCGGAATTCTCGGAACAACCGTTCTAGCGCATTGGAAGTACGAATCAGCGAATGAATGGATTCATCAAATCATAGAAACTCAAGGTCAGGGCAAAATCTTTGGTAAAGGTTCTGACCGCATCGGGTTCAAGGTCTGTCCATTTCTGTGCAACACGAGCAACGCAACAATAGCTTCTTCCAGTCTGGCGCTTTATAGATAGCATAGGCATCGTGTTTAATTTGTGAATACCGCAGCTTCTTGGCTTCAGAGTGGGACAGTTCTTGTCCTTGAGCATCCAGGTGTGGCAATGCTCATAGCCCAAATGCCGGAGCATCGCTCGAACCTTATGGTAATGCACCGTTGATGTTGCGCGAGGGAAACAGAGCGCGAATTACCTTAGGTAGCCCAGTGGTGCCATCACTCACAATCAGCTTCACCAAATGGGTTTGCAATCCTCGTTGCCGCAGGTGCTCAAAGAACAGTAGCCAAGCTGCCTCAGATCTTGGACAGCAATTTCATAATGGAGAACAGTTTGTGTCCCATTTGGCCATATCGCCATGGCCACTAAGATGACTCTGTCTTCCGCACGGCGTAGTTTCCGAATATGCCCAGCTTGGTCTTCCCAAAGTCTTCAGACGCACATTGAACACTCGCCAAACCCCATCAACAATCAAATAAAAGGGTTTTCTCAAGACGAGTCTGACGACTTGGAGCATCTGCTTCTGGGCTTTAAGTGTAATCCGGTTAATGGCATTCACGGATAAGACTGCACCCAGGATCTCATAGAGAGCTTCTTGCAGATCTCGAAGCGATAAGCCCATGACATACAGCCCTAGGCAAACTCTAGCAGGCTGCCAAGGGCTCGTTGGTAACGCTCTAAATCTGCCACTCTCGGCCTGCATTCCCTTTCCGTAGTTTGGGAACGGACAGCTGAGTATCCTGCCGTACTGGGTATCAAGGATCCGTTGATAGTAGCCTGAACGTCGAGGTCGATCCCTTGAATCTCTGATAGATAAGCTTGAACTTCTTCGTCTAGAGCTGACTCTACTGCGATCTGGGTGACTCG